>JAJFUH010000094.1 GCA_021372535.1 bacterium | reverse complement strand
TCGCTGCCCCTGCTCGATGCATCGCCGTTTACCGAAAGCCCCGTTATCGACCCAGGAATCGCAAAGGACGCTACCGCCGCGGACACGGAACAGTCGCCGGGTAGTCCATAGCCCTCATCCTGTGGAGTAACAGCCAGAGATACTATTCCGGTGAGCTCGTACAGATTAAAACCTCTAAAGGGGCTCCATACATCGTCGAAACTTTCGATACCCACTTTTGCATCGGATTTGACATGATAGACCGATTCGGTCGCGACATTGTGAACGAGCGTGAATACCGCCTCCATATGAAGTCTCGTATCGAGCCAGGCAGGATAGTTATCGGTCAGCCGTGCATCGTCGAACGTAACCGGCTGCGCCTCCCTGAAGGACGTGTAATTCGTTCTCCATGCATGATTGAGCGTATCTATCGACTTGTACTTGCTCTCCAGATATCGCTGGAACGATTCGACATCGTTTGTCGAAAAACCGACATCGACCTCGTAGGGAGTCAGCATGTTCGTCCCGCCGATGGAAAAAGCAAACGGCGAGAGATGTTTCAGCGTGTCGGCAAAAGCCCGGACACGTTTATCGAGTTTTTCATTGAAATCCACCGTCGTAATGACCGGATTCATGACCGGTTTGTTTTCGGTATTTTCGATCCGCGCGATCCGGGGAATTATCCTCAAACCGCTGCCTGCGGCATTTTGTGCAATACGTACCGCATTCCGGGTGGAATCGATACCGGTCAAATCTATATCGATACCGGTAACGCCCGCCCTGCCGAGAACCTTATAACGCTCACGGCTCGACACCTCCGATGCCAGGTCATCGGTGACAATGAGGGAATACTTCCGCGCATCGAACTCTTTCATGGTAAAAACGGGCTTCTCAAGTTCATGGACAAGCTCCCCGTCACGGTACAGGCGGGCGCGGGCAGTGAGCGACCTCTCTTTATGATGACGGAGCGTGAATTCAAGCCCGTCGTTATTCAGATCGTTGTCAGAAGAGAATACCTGTTGACCGATCAGGCGGCCCCAGCCATCGACCAGTTCCAATTCCAGTTTCATCCCCTTTTGAAGTCCCTGTGACAGCCGCACGACACCGTTTATGTCTCCGCCTTCACGGGCGATGCGTTCCCAGCAGTCGATTTCGGAAATAAACATCCGTGAAGTTACGGCAAAGGATGTTCCGGCAATCGCGGTAACTCCTCCGGAATCAAAAAGCGATATATCGACGGAATAAACACCGATCGGTACATACGGAAACGTTATTTTGACATAACTTCTCCCGTGCTCGACGATATAGGAGTTCATCAATTCCGCGGTCAAATGTCCGCTGTCATTTCTGTAACGCATGTGAAATTTTATATCTCGCTTGTCGCCGTTGTTATACAGATATACCCGGTAATACTTTCCGGTCAGCCCGTCCAGAGGATATATCCGCGCCGGTTTTGGTACTTTCGTAACAACGATTCCCGTATTTTTCCCCGAGGCGACCATAACCGCGTTGACCGCGGAGGTATGATAATCGGCGACATCCCTTGCGCTGCCCCGTAGATATGGCTGCGGCATCGCGACAAGAAGCCCGATTCCCCGTTTTCCGGCACAAACAGGCTTGAACTTGGCGAAAACGGCTGCTTCGAGCTGACGGGTGTCTCCTTTCCTTCCGGAAGCATATTTTTTAAGCTGTCTGCTGTTTCCGACACATACGAGTCCTGCGCCTCTGTCGACATTATTCAACATCGCCAACCTGACTCTTTCTGGTAAATCGTCGAGCCCGAAATCGAGCCAGATTACATCCCACCGCTCACGCAGTAATGTCACAGCGCGTTCAAGAATGGCATTCTCCGAGAGAATGTCCGCTTCGTCCGTGCTCATATATGGCCGGGCGCCGATTTGTGTGCGGCTTTCAGTCAGAACGGCCTCGAAACGGCATTCAAGCCGTGCCGCTATCCCTGAAACAGCCTGACCGACCGTATCACGGCTGCCGAAAAACAGGATTTTCAACGGTCCGTTCTTAACAGGTGTCGCTATGGGATATTTTTCAATGACGATCCCCGGATCGATTCGCGTAAACGGGAGGCTGGCATCGGTGAGGAAGTCGGCAAAGACAGAAGCAAAAACAAAAAGGAATACCGCGAATACACAACAGATAATTTTCATGCGGGCTCGGACATTCAATACCGGATTTAGCGGCATAATTGTTTTCTCACCATGCAAACATCGCTTTTTTCAGTAAGCCATCAGCAGTCGTTATGAGAATGTATGCATACTCCGGGAGTCAAATCAAGAAGAATGTCAAAAGGGGGTGTGTATTCCACACCCCCTTTCATGATTTTCCAGATTATACGACGTGGTATCCGTACATCCGGATATTTGTAAATCACCGGAAAAGAACTGCCTATTTCAATGTAAACAGATCGATTTCCTCCATGAGTATCATTACCACGGTCTTGAGGTCATCTTCGGTTCCGGGTTTATACCCGACAGTCCGGTACCGTACAATCCCATGGGTATCGACACAGAGTATATCGGGAATACCTCCTGTCTTGTACTGTCTGAACACTTCCCTGCCTCCGACAAGAACGGGGAATGTTATCCCTTTCTCGTCACAATACTTTTTGACAACCTCGCAGTCGCTCTCCGCAGTAATAGCGACTACAACGAGATCATTGTCCCTGAAAGTAGAATAGATTTCTTCGAGGCACGAGACATAGTACCCGCACTGTTCGCTCCATGTCCCGAAAAACGAAATGACGACGACCTTCCCCTCGAAACCGGAAAGCACACATTTCTTGCCTTCACAATTTTTCAGGGTGAATTCAGGCGACAGCTCGCCGACCAGCTTATGTTTCCCTGTACGGCCAAACCCTTGTGGCCAACAGCCCAGTCAGGCACAGGATACGGAGTAAGCGTGCAGCATCATGATGAGTACTGCGACGGCACACAGGTACCGTGTTGTACGGGCAGAGTATCTCATTGCGGTTTCTCCTTCAAGAATTTCAATACAATACAGACTAGAATGTGAATCACTTAATCAGAATAACACTCAAAGTGGCCTACCTATATCAGCGCTTCTGCGCTATTATACGGTCAAGCGCATTGATAACTCTCTGCGTTTCCGCGACCTCGGTCTCGATATTCTTATCCTTAACACTGTTGTTCTTAAGGAGTTCTTTTAATTCTGTTTCGGCCTTTTCATACTCACCGTTCATGAAATAACATTTCCCGAGGAGGAGATGAGCCTGGTAAGACATGACAGTCGAGGGTTTTACCGTCTGTGCAGCCTGTAATAACGATATGGCCGATTTATAATCCCTCTGATGAAACAGCTGATTCGCATTATTACACAGACTCCTGATACACGCATCAGCCTGCCATCCGTCACCAGCCTGCTCAATGATTTTCCCGATGGCGACCGCACTCTCATCAGGACGTCCCATCTTCTGTAAAACATCGGCAAGTATCGGATTCACCCAGAAATCATTACCCGCTTCTTTCAGCGTGGTCACGGCGTCGTTATAATTTTTCTGCCCGATGAATGAAAACACGAGGTTGAGCTTCTGCCAGTTCGGCGAATACCATTCGGGAACATCGTCCGACAGACGTCCGGCAAAGGTCACATCCTGATATTTCATGCCCGGAACAGAGACCCACTCGATCAGATTCAGCGGACTGTACGCATCCCCATCCATATCACTGTCATACACACGCATATTCATCCCCAGAGGCTTGCCCCGCTCGCATCCGGCCCATTTCAGGGCACTCCACGGAACCGCGAGCTCGGCCACATAGCCTTTCCGGCTCTTTTTGAGCGCCGCCTGTACACCGACAGCTTCCCAGAAGTACATGTATTTTTCATCGGTTACGGGATTTCGTCCGCTCAGCAATATGCGACCGTCATCAAAGGCGGTCAAAAAAATCTGTGCGGGATGAGCATGCGTGTTTTTCCCGTCGAAAAAGAGCTCGATACAGTCCTGTGAGAACGGGTACTCGAAATTCGGCTGTCTGAAAACGATATTGTCATCGGTGACATCGATCCCGATATAGATAAAATCGCCGTCCGCGATGCACTGCAAGTCAGCCGAAATATCCTCTTTCGACTGCTGCTGTCGCGCGCCGACATTACCCATGGATTCCGGATTGCTCTCCGTTATCGTCATCGGCGTGGCACCGATACCTTTCCAGTCCCCCAGTTCGCCATCCAGCCGTATGGGCGGCTTCACCCTGAGCAGTTTCGCCTCGTACGGTCTCGCGGACGGCGAGGCTGCCTCGACCAGACCGCCCGGTGCTGCATCAGGCTGTTCCCATTCCGCAACCACCGTGACAGCAGTACCGTCGGCTTTATAGGGACCGTATTGTTTTGATTTCAGCTCTCCCCTCTTGTCTCCCTGCTGGGCTGACAAGTAAAGTTTTACCGTATCGTTCATGAGGCTGTCGAAACGGAAAGAGCCATCGCCCGCAGTACGTGTCGATACCCAGAAAGTACCGGCTTCATGATATTGATCCCGGGTATACAAACTCACACCTTCAACAGGTTTCCCGTCAGTATCGACCACTGTTCCCAATAGCGAGTATTTCCCTTTCTTCAACACAAAATCATATGGCATGTTGGTTGAAATATATTCATACGTGTAACTACCCTGGTACGGTGTATAAGAAACCTGCATTTGACGGATTGTGCTGCCTGAAAGGTTGTCGAGCCTGTAGTGTCCATGGCTGTCGGTTTCGGCGCTTATGGAGGGACCGGAACCCTGTTGTACAGAGACACGTACTCCTGAAACCGGTTTCCCGCTTTCATCGGTGATCGTGCCCTCGATCCATCGGTCGCCCTTTGTCATGACAAAATCCTTCAAGGGCTGCATATCCTTGTCGGCGATAAACTGGTCGTCCTTTAAAATACTGGGCATGATGTACCCGTCTGCGTTCGCGGCGACCAAATATGTTTTCCCGACAGTGAGACCATCGAAACGATATTTGCCCTGTTTATCGGTAATGGCCGTTTTCTCGACCGTACCCCGGTTTTGATCATTCCAGCTGACAAGCTGCACGGCGGCATTGGGGATAGGTTTGTTCTCGTTATCCACCACACGTCCCTCGACAGATGTTTTACCGAATTCATCGAGCAGGAGCTCCACCTCGATTCGGGGTTTGATAACGATATCGACTTTGCCAGAAAGACTCTTTTCCGGGTGTGAAGCGTAGAGCGTGAGCTTCCCGTCCGGCGACTGACCCGCCAGCTCAAACCTGCCCTTGCTGTCGGATACGAGATTGATACCGACTTCCCCCGTGATGACAACGCCGGAAACAGGTGCGCCATCATACGTACGGGTTGTGCCGCGCACCGTGATTCCCGGTTCGAAAACGAAGGTGTCGAGCGAATATACCTTCCCTTCGGCAACGGTCGTGTCCCGCGCTGCCAACTCTATGAGCTGGTACCTGTCCGGCGAGGCTGTCTGGAACCTCGCTTTTCCCGGCGGAACGGTAAAGAAGAACTCGCCGTTCTCATCGGTCAAGACCGTGTAAAGAGACGGCATCCAATCGGTAACCGTCAGATCCTTGTACCCGATCCAGTGACCGGCGATAGGCTCGTTCGTGACTCCATCAACGACCTTTCCCTTGACCACAGCGCCCCCGATGAGCTTGAAATCGACATTGTCCAGGTTTTCACCGGGCTTCACCTCGATGTTCTGCCGGGGCTGGGCAGTCCATTTCCCTTCCGCGTACACATGGAGCGTGTAGGGACCGGATGGCAGATTCGGGATAGTGTATCGGCCGTTCTGGTCGGTTTTGACTTCGGCGGTCAACAAGGGAGTCGCAGGCGGATAACGGGTCGAAATTCTGACATTTGCCGCAGGTTTGCCCGAATCGCCATACTGTACCGTTCCCGACAGGCTTACGGCCGGAGCGAGGGAAATATCGACAGACTGATCTGCAGCCAGCGTAACTATTTTAACAGCAGTTGCATATCCGCCTTTCGCTACGGAAAACATGAGCATTCTTCCCCCGGGAATATTCAGAAGTCTGAAACTGCCGTTCCCGTCTGACTTCACCCTCAGCGCGGACAGAGACGCCACATCGAAAAGGGTATAATTGAAATTACCCGCATTTGAATAACCCAGTGAAACAACATTGATATCCGCACCGGCAAGAGGTTTTCCTGCTTCGTCCCTGACCGTTCCGGAAACGGCTATCCGGTTGTCGAGCCTGACAATCAGATTGCCGGGATCGGTGTACCGTCCGAGTTGAACCAATCCCACGGCGTAATCGGGGCTGTAGGCGAGAACGGACGGCCGGTAGTCCTTTTCCGCTTCGAGCAGTGAACTGTTCATTTCGAACGAGAAGGCTCCTTTACTGTCCGTTTTGGATACTTTTACCAATGTCCTGTGATTCAGGTCATTAAGATAGATTTCGGCGTCAGGAATTGTTTTATCCTCAAATACCACAATACCGGAAACGTCTACATTCCCGCTCTTTTTACCCGTCTCATCGAGGGGCAGCGCAAGAGCGATAACAAACGTCAAAGCAGCGGCTGCAACGGTTCCGGCGAGAGCCAGCCGCGAAAGTTTTCGTATGTGATCGCGTCGATCGGAAAGAATCGCTTCGACACGGCGGAAGAAAGCACTCCTCGAGAAAATGATACCCGTGGCAAGCTCGGTCTGAATCGCCCGAACGGGAAGATTCTCCGCGATACGGGCAAGCATTTTCGCATATGACAGGGGCTCTCCGAGCGCATCGAGAACGGCATCGTCGCACGCATGTTCCGCAAGCGTTTCGATACGGCGGGCAGAAGCCCATAGGAGCGGATGAAAGAAGAGCGCTGCACGGAGGTAGGAGACGATTCCCAGCGTCAGCGAGTCAAAGCGCCTGATATGGGCAAGCTCATGGAGCGCAACAGCCTCGAGCTCGCTTTCATCGAGGTCTTCGGAGAATCCCTCGGGCAGCATCACGACGGGATGTATCGTTCCGATGGTCATGGGAGCTTCGATTTCCGGGGTTTCAACGATCACGAAATCCCGCGTAAGCCCGAGACGGTTACGCGCGCGCCGGAAAATCCCGAGCATCTCCCCGTCGGTCACAACACTGCTGTACAAAAGCCAGCGCCGTATACGGAGCCTTCCCATGATTGTCATGAACAGAAACATCGCGGCGCCTGCGCAGTATACGATCAGTCCCATCGCCCACGGAAACGATGCGGGCAGGAAACGACGCGCCTGACCGTCCTGCGTGACGGGAAACTGGGGAAGCGCCTCTTTGACCGCTGTCCTTTCATCGGCGGCTGCCGGTTCTGACATGACCGGAGTTTTCCCCAATCGCATGGATTCCGTCTCCGTAAGCGCTGTGGAGCTTTCGGTGAGAACCGTTTTCATTTCCGGCACAGTATAACCCGGAATGACCCTGATCGGAGCCCGCGGAGTTCCGGTCGAGGAAACGATCCATGCAAACAGAGGAATCAGCGGAACTATTATCATCATCGAAACCATGATCACATGCAGTATCGAAGCCCGGCGCTGACGGAGAAAATACGTGAGAACAAGAACGCCCATTATCAGAATCGAGGACTGCCAGAGCAGCGATACCATGACACGTATGACATGAAAACCGACCGTATCGAGAAAAAGCAGCACAGGTATCAGCCTCATGAGTTTTCCTCCTTCTCGTGCTCCGCGATGAGCCGTTTGATCGCATCTAAATCATTGTGGCTCATATCGCGGCTTTTCAGGAGCGTGGCAACCATGCTCGGTCCGGATCCG
>JAJFUH010000093.1 GCA_021372535.1 bacterium | reverse complement strand
TCACATGAGAGGGTGGTTCCGGCTTTCATAAGAGGATCATTCCGGTGCAGGGGTGATTACATCCCCGGTGGAGTCTTTTTTAAAGGCATATATAAAAAAGAGAATAAACATTCCAAAGGTGATATAAATATCGGCGAGATTATAAACCGGCCAGCGATAGTGCCCGATACCCATTTCAATAAAATCTCTGACTTCACCGAACCTGATACGGTCGATAAGATTACCTATCGCGCCTCCCAGAACCAGAAAAACCGCAATCTTTCCAAAAATGTTTTCCGGTCGCAGCGTACCTTTGAAAAACAAAAAAGCAAGAAGAAGAATAACGAGGATATTAACGACGATCATTACAGTCGGATTACCAAATGAGATACCGAAAGATGCTCCGGAATTTTTGATATAGGTCAGCTTGAGATAATCCCCAATGATATTCCGGGATTCATAGAGGTTAAGAAATGAATCGACAGCATGTTTTGACAGCTGATCTGTAACAACAGCAAAAATAAAAAGTACAATAAGCCAAAAATACCTGCGCACTATAATCCTCGCTGTTTTTTTTCTTCGGCGTTCTTGCACTTTATGCACTGCGTTGCATTGGGAACAGCCTCAAGCCGGGACTTTGAAATATCATTTCCGCACGAACGGCACTTCCCGTATGTCCCATCCTTGATACGATCGAGGGCTTCGTTGAGATGGTGGAGATAACGCCCTTCACGTGAGGCGAGAGAAAACGCCATTTCCCGCTCCATGGTATCAGTACCCTGATCGGCCATATGAAAAGAATAGGCGGAAAGATCACCGGACTGATCCTTGGAAGTCGTACTCATGGTCGAGGTCTCGAGATAACCGAGCTCGGCCACCAGCGCTTCCTTTTTTCTCAGGATCAAATCCTTGAAGTACTCAAGATCCTTTTGATTCATAATCAGCTTCCCTCTGATGGAGAAAGTACTTTCAAACTCATATCGAGTTAAGTAAGATACAATATTATTTCCAGAATTGAAAGTAATTTCTGATCAAGGACAAAAAATTTACAGCTTCCCGATTACCTCCCTTATAAGCATCGTCAATCTTGGTTCAGCCGCTTCACAGGTTGCGATGATCTCCTGTATGACCACGCGTTCCAGGTTTTCGGGAATGCAAATGTCGGAAATTATGGTTATACCGAGCACTTCCATACCCATCTGAACAGCCACAATAGCTTCCGGAACTGTGGACATTCCGACCATGTCTGCCCCTATCATTCTGAGAAAGCGGTACTCGGCTGCGGTTTCAAGCGACGGCCCCTGCATCGCTGCGTATACGCCCTCCCGAAGGCCTATTCCCTTCTCCACAGCCGCAGAACGGGCCAGTGCCATGAGACGCCGTGAATAGGGTTCGCTCATATCGGAAAATCTCGTACCGAATTCCGGTTCGTTCACACCCCTGAGCGGGTTGTCTCCTAATAAATTGATATGGTCTTTGATAAGCACGAGATCGCCCTTCCCGAAATCGGCCCTTATACCGCCTGCGGCATTTGAAATCACAAGAACCGAAGCGCCGAGATACTTTAAGACACGCACGGGGAATGTGATTTCCTGCATGGAATATCCCTCGTAATAATGGAATCGTCCCTGCATGGCGACTACCCGATGCCCCGATAATGTTCCTAAAATCAGCCTGCCCTGATGGGATTCCACGGTAGAATGAACAAAACCGGGAATATCGGAATACGGAATAACCGTTTCAGACTGTATCTCATTGCTCAAACCACCGAGACCGGTTCCGAGAACAATTCCCGCTTCGGGCACAAAATCGGTCATGGAGGAAATGTAGTCACGCGCCTTTTTAACCATATCGGTTATAACAGTCATTGTTTACCTTTCAACATAACACGTCGCATGAGCGACCATATGTATTACGATTCTCACTGTTTATTTTGCCTTTATTTACTTATCATCTTCCTTTGCGTCATCGAAATCCTCCGGGAAAAATGTCTCCCGGGTCAACTGTACAACCTCATCCGCTTTTTTCCCGGATTGTTTCGGCTGCTGTGGTACTTCCTTCGGGGCTGTTTCTTTCAAGGATATCTCTTTCTGAGATACTTCTTTCCGGGATGTTTCAACCGTTCCTTCATCTGAAATCGGCTTCATATCCTCGAGTTTCTTCTCCTCGGAAAATGTATACTGCTCAAATACATCGAGCTGGGCTTTGGTAAGCGCTTTTATTTTTGTGAGATATGTGTCTTTGTGAACCTTGAGCTCCGTAAACGCGCTCCGGAGCCGCGTCAGTGCATTACGGCCTTCTTCGATAATCGAAGCTGCTTTCACTTCGGCCTCGCGCACGATTACCTCGGCCTGTTTTTTTGCAGTTATGATTGTATCTTCACGAGCTTTCTGGGCGGAAAGAAGGGTTTCCCTGAGAGTACTCTCGATATCACGGTACTTCTTGAGCTGACTGTCCAGATTAGCCACTTTTTCATTCATCAGGGCGTTATCACGGACAAGGGTTTCGTACTCCATAGAAATCATATCCAGAAACGCCGTCACCTCGTCAGGGTCAAAACCACGCATCGTCTTTCTGAATTCATGTTTCCGTATGTCAAGCGGTGAGATATTCACGGTTATTCCCCCTCTGTAATAATTTTCAGCACCTGATTCATCTCAATGAAAACACGCATTATGCGTAGAATTTATCCTTCTGTATTTTCATCTGTTTATTGCGCAATAAACTTCAATATTTTCAAGCAGTTCCTTAAAACCAAGCCCCAGCAGAAGAATGATGATTGCCGCCACGAGAGGAGCGTAATCAATATTACGTGTGCATCCCTGTTCTGGAAGTATAACCCGAACCGGGGTAACAAACGCTTCGGTCATATTTTCCAGGGTAAGTACAAGAGATCGCGCCTGCACCGGCATGAACCGGACAATAATCGATCTCGCAATCAGGAGTCCCGCAGCAATAATCGTACACGCCCGGATAAGGAGGATCATTCCTTCCAGTATATGATAAAAAACCATGCGAATCATGGAATTGTCAAATCCTTTTTCCGAAAATTGCCGTTCCTACCCTGACCATGGTCGAACCTTCCTCGACCGCGATGGTAAAATCATCAGACATGCCCATGGAAAGCACTTCCATACGGGGAGCCAGCTCCGGATCGGCGCGGAAAGAGTCAAACAGGTCACGCATCCGGGCAAACTCGGAACGAGTAACCTCTCGAGTCACACCGAACGATCCGAGGGTCATGAGCCCCCTTACATCGAGATTCCTTTTTTCGGCCGCACAGGCAACCAGGTCACGGACTTCATTGACCGGGACACCCGATTTGGCGGATTCACCGGAAATATTAACCTGAATGAGCACTTTGAAGATTCGTCCCGTTTCGGCGGCACGCTCCGAAAGCAGATCGACAATTTTTTTCGAGTGTATACTGTCTATCCACTCAAACAGGGCTGCCGCAGGTTTGACTTTGTTCGACTGAAGCGGACCGATCATGTGCCAGATAACCGGAAGAGCTATATCGGGGATTTTCGAGGATGCTTCCTGAACCCTGTTCTCGCCGAAGTGCACGATTCCCGCAGCAGCTGCCTCCTCAATCTCCCGTACCGTGCGCGTCTTGGTCACAGCGAGCAGAACCACCTCCGAAGGGTCGCGTCCCGCGCGGGAAGCCGCTTCGCCGATCTCCTCGTACACGCGCTTTATGTTTCCGGCTATTGACATTGTATTTCTCTCAAACACCTGTCAGGAATTACCGCAGCAGTATACGGAAAAAGCCAACATACGGATTCACGACTCGATGAAGTTTTTCAGCTCTTCCATAAATTCCGACTTGTCCTTGAATTTACGATACACGGATGCAAACCGGACATATGCGACTTCGTCAAGGTCCCTGAGATGCCTCATGACCATTTCACCGACAAGTTTCGATGAAATTTCACGTTCACCACGCATCTCTATTTCGCGGACTATCTGGTCGACTATCTCATCGAGCCTGTCAATCGAAATCGGCCGTTTTGCACATGAAATCGTAATACCCCTGAGCAGTTTCTTCCGGTCGAACGGCTCGCGGGTACCATCGGATTTAATGACATTGAGTGAGACATCCTCAATGTACTCATAGGTCGTAAAACGCTGGTTGCACTTCTGGCACTCCCGACGTCTTCTGATCGATTCGCCGTTTTTAGAAGATCTCGAATCGACCACCTTGTCTGTATCAGAACCGCAAAACGGGCACTTCATACCGGTCGCCTTTCATGTTAACGCCCAAACGGATTATCGCTCTGAAGCCGTCTGACCCGTGAGCTCCTTTTACAATAAAAAAAACGCTTACCATGCAAATATCGGAAACGATTGAGCAAGTTCGCGGGATTCTCCGCGTATTTTCGCCAAAACTGTTTCGTTATCAATATTTTTCAGAACACGCGAAATAAAATCGGCAATCGTGCGCATCTCAGGCTCTTTCATTCCACGGGTCGTGAGGGCGGCTGTACCGATACGAATACCGCTCGTTATCGTCGGTTTCTCCGTTTCGAAGGGGATTGTATTCTTATTGACCGTGATTCCGGCGATCCCGAGGGCTTCCTCCGCAATTTTCCCCGTGATGCCGCTCCCGCTCAGATCGACCAGAATGAGATGGTTGTCCGTCCCGCCCGACACAAGAGTGTATCCACGGGACATGAGCTCCGCCGCAAGCGTTTTACAGTTCACGACAATCTGCCGTACATAGGTTTTGAACTCCGGTTTCAGCACCTCGCCGAACGCCACGGCTTTTGCGGCAATGATGTGCATGAGAGGGCCGCCCTGAATACCGGGGAAAATCTGTCTGTCGACCGGTTTTGCCAGCTCTTCGGTGGACAGGATAAATCCGCCGCGCGGACCACGGAGAGTTTTATGCGTCGTCCCCGTTACAACATCGGCAAAGGGCACCGGGCTCGGATGCTCGCCGCCGGCAATGAGCCCGGCTATATGGGCTGCATCAACCATGAAACGGGCGCCGACCTCGTCGGCGATTTCCCTGAATTTCGGAAAATCGATGATCCGCGGATAGGCGGTCGCGCCTCCGACGATCAGGGCAGGTTTTGTCTCACGGGCCTTCTTGGCAAGAGCATCGTAGTCGATCAGGCAGTCTCCGCGCCTGACACCGTAGGGAATGATCTCGTACATACGGCCCGAAAAGTTCACTTTACTGCCGTGGGTCAGATGACCACCATGCACGAGGTCCATCGCCATGATACGGTCGCCGGGCTGGAGCATGGCAAAATAAGCCGCCATGTTGGCCTGCGAACCGGCATGAGGCTGAACGTTCGCATGATCACAACCGAAGATGGTTTTTGCCCTTGCGATCGCAATCCGCTCGACATCATCCACGAATTCGCACCCGCCGTAATAACGCCGCCCCGGATAACCCTCGGCATACTTATTCGTAAGCATGGAGCCGGCGGCCTCAAGAACCGCGGTCGATGCATAGTTCTCGGATGCTATCATCTCGAGGTTGTCGCGCTGACGTTCAAATTCATGTTTTATCTCTTTGTAGACCTCGGGATCGGATTTGAAGAGATAGTTGCCCGTACAACAGCCGGAAACAGTATTCGATTCACTCATGGTTATTTCCTGTCTAAGGTTCAATGTTCAGGGTTACAGTCCATTTTCTATTCCATACAAACAGTTCCGCCATTTATGCCAGACCTCTGCGGCTTTTCAGCTCCTTTATCAGTTTCGGGACAATTTCCAGTACATCTCCGACAAAACCGTACGTCGCGACCTTGAAAATCGGCGCATCGGGGTCCCTGTTGATGGCTATGATTACTTCCGATGTTTTCATACCGGCAATATGCTGCACAGCACCGGAAATACCGCACGCAATATACACCGTCGGCCTCACTGTCCGTCCCGTCTGGCCAACCTGGTGGGAATAATCGATCCATCCGGCGTCAACGACCGCGCGCGACGCTCCGACAGCTCCGCCGAGAAGCTCCGCCAGCTCCTGGAGCAGGGAGAAATTCTCCGGTTTGCCTATCCCGCGCCCGCCGGAAACGATGATATTGGCATCGGCAAGGTTGACACCTTCCTTTGAAGGAATCCACTCAAGTATTCTTGTCATCTGATCTGCTTCCGAAAGGCTGACTTCCTCCCTTACAACCTCGATGGCGCGCTTCTCACCCCTGAGCGGCATGGCAAACACTTTAGGCCGTACGGTCGCCATCTGGGGACGGTGCCGTGACGATTTGATGGTTGCCATGATGTTCCCGCCGAATGCAGGACGGGTCTGGAGGAGACTCCGCGTTTCATCCTCGATATCGAGATCGGTGCAATCGGCTGTCAGTCCCGTTCTGAGCTCGGTCGCAAGCCCGCCTCCGAAATCTCTCCCCGTTGCAGTGGCGCCGATAAGAACGATTTCAGGCTTGTACCGGGTGATGAGCGCAACCGACGCAGCGACAAACGGCTTGGTGCGGTACCGTGCAAGCACAGGATGCTCAACCGCATACATACGGTCAACGGGATAATGCGAGAGCTCATCCAGAAGCGGTTCGATGCCTTCCCCCATCACCATGCAGGAAAGATGGGTGCCGAGCCGGTCGGCAAGCTTCCTTCCCTCGCCTACGAGCTCGAGCGATACATGGTGAATGCCGCCGCCGTCCTCCTGGACAAACACCCAGACACCGTGATATTCATCGATGTTCACGTGGCCTGTACGATCTCGCTCGGGAAGAACGATTGCATCGAACTTGCAGGAGCTTACACAGATTCCGCATAATGTGCACTTCTCGTTAACAACCGCTTTTTTATCGATGAGATCGAGCGCGCCGAAGGGGCAGGCCTTTATACATAATCTGCATCCGACACACTTTTCTTTTATAATGACAAGTCCCATGTCACCTCACTCTGATTAATGAACGAACAATGCAGCCGGTATTTATGAAAGCCGTCATTACAGACACCCGGCCCCGTTTTCAAGAACGGGTTCTCGTTCTACTGTAACTTCATTTCAAGCAGAAGTTCCGTTATCCGCGCCGCGCATTCATCCGCCTCGCCGCTGAACACGTCTCCGCCCGACTTCTGTTCCGGGGAAAAAATCCGCTCGACCCACGTCGGGGAACCGTTCTGGCCGATCTGATTTTCATCTGCATCAATATCCTGAGCCTTCCACAGCGGTATCTGCGCGCCCCGTGCTTTTTTCATTTTCAGGATCGAGGGCTGACGGGGAACATTGATATCCTTGACAACCGCCATCAGAACCGGCAAGTCCGCTTGTACACGCTCACGGCCGCCATCGAGAAGACGCTCGACGGTTATCGTTTTCTTTTCGAGATCGATATCCTCGACTTTCGATACATAGGTAAGCTGAGACAACCCAAGCCTTGCGGCAATACCGGGGCCGACCTGCGCGGTATCGCCATCAATGGCCTGCTTTCCGGTAATGACGATATCGACACCGCCGATTTTCCCGATTCCACGTGAAAGCGTATACGAGGTCGCAAGGGTATCGGAGCCGGCAAACGCCCTGTCAGAAATGAGAGCAACATCGTCCACTCCCATTGCGAGCGCAACACGGAGAATCTCATCGGCCTGCGGCGGTCCCATGGTGACGGCGGTAACCGTACCACCACACTTCTCACGGATTCGCAGCCCCTCCTCGATGGCAAACTCATCGAACGGATTGAGAATCGAGGGAACACCGGCCCGGACGAGCGTATTCGTCACCGGGTCAATCCGTACATCCATGGTATCGGGAACCTGTTTGATGCAAACGACAATTTTCATGAACCATTTCCTTCAAAAAATCACGTGAAACAAATCCGGGTAATATCTGACACAGGGCATACAGCTTTAAAATGAATCCTTGCGTGTATGATTCCTATTCCGAATTTAAAGAAAAATAACCACCAAAACACAAAGACACAAATAAACATAAATAATTATTTATACTATCATTTGTAATTACTAATCGTTCACATTGTAAAAATATATATGAACAAATCCGTGAAAATCCGGCCGATCGCGTTCCATTAATTTTTTACGAACAGGTCAGGCTCATCACTTTTCCGCAGAAAATATCCCGTAATTTCATTCCCATTCGAATGTTCCGGGCGGTTTGTTCGTTACGTCATAGAATACATATTCGATCGAGCCGAGCGCAAGAATTCTGTCGGCGATTTCCCTGAGGCTGTCCTTTGGCATATGGAAAAACCGCGCGGTCATGACATCGGATGACTCGAGCGGCCGGACAACCACACACTCCTGTGTACCATCAGTGGAAACGGGAAGGAGCACAACGGGCATCTGGAAGATTTTTTCATAAAGCCCATGTTCGCGTAAAACCTCCATGGCCCGGTGATCCGCTTCACGGATAAGGTCGAGACGATCCTTGGTAAGTGTTGCAAATGAGCTGACAAGCGGCTTAATCTCACCGCCGCCGATTTTTACAATAACCCGGTTGATCCCGTCGATTTCGTTGGTGATATCGGTGGAGAGCAGATCGAGCTTTTCCCAGTCGATCCTGCCATCGACAGCGGCCGGATGAGCATACGTTCTGCCGTCGCCCTGGACTCCGACGCTGCGGACGGGTATCACAGTGGAAGAATACCCGGCCGGTTCGGCCTTCGAGCGCACCTTATCCACTATCAAAGAATAATCTCCAGCAGACTCACCACCCCTGCCACACAGAACACGGACACCGAGCCCCGGCCCCGGAAACGGGTGCCGCCATACGAGTTCATGGGGCAGGCCAAGCCGTTCTCCGACCTCGCGGACCTCGTCCTTATACAATTGGTCGAGCGGCTCGACGACGAGACCTTTCGCGACCATCTCCTTTATCATGTCGGTGCGGTTATGATGAGTTTTTATCACATCGGCGTGACGGCTCCCTCCGGATTCGATAATGTCGGGATAAAGCGTCCCCTGCCCGAGCAGCCAGCGATCCGGATCGAGATTGAGCGCGGTGAGTTCGCGATCTTTCACATAAATGAATTCATCGCCGATTGCCCTGCGTTTTTCCTGAGGGTCGGTCAGGCCATCGACTGCCCTGAGAAAATCGCTACTCCGGTCGACCACAACCATGTTATGGAAACCGAGTTTTTCGAGTGCGATTTTCACCGCAGCCGTCTCGTTCTTCCGCATAAGTCCCGTATCGATGTGAAGACCGAGAACACGGTCTTCCCCGAGCGCCTCGTTCAGGAGGGTAAAGGTGACTGTGGAATCGACCCCGCCGGATACAAGGAGAAAAACGCTGCGGCTGCCCACACGCTCGCGGATTTCCTGCATCTTTTCAGCAATATAACTCTCCATCGACCAGTTTTTATCGAGATGGCAGATATTTTTTATGAAATGTTTCAGAATCCGGTCGCCTGAAGGGGTATCCTTGACCTCGGGATGAAACTGAAGACCGTACAGCAATCGTTTTTCATCGCTTATCGCCGCAAAGGGGCAGTCTCCGGTCCTGCCGATGACGCTGAATCCATCCGGAGGCCTGACGACCGAATCGCCGTGGCTCATCCAGACCTGCTCACGTTCACCGAGGCCATCGAAGAGCGGTGTCTTCCCGACGACTTCGAGCTCAGCCCTGCCGTATTCACGGCGGTTGAGCCGTTTAACCTCGCCGCCGAGAAGGAACGCGATGAGGTGCATGCCATAGCATAAACCGAGGACAGGAATACCCGTTTCGAGAATTTCACGATTGAACGGCGGCGCATTCTCAGAGTAAACGCTCGACGGGCCGCCGGAAAGAATAATCCCCCCGGGCCTGCCGAGTTCTTCGATACTCACATCGGGAAGCATGATGTCCGCATAGACGCCGAGATGCCGTATCCGTTTGGTGATGAGATGCGCATACTGACCGCCAAAATCGAGCACGGTAATTTTATTTTCGGTCTTCATATAGAGTTATCTCTCAAAAATTGTCTTTCTGATTCAGTTATGTCCCTTTGTCCCTCTGTCTCTTTCCCTACCCCTCAGGCCAGGATTTCCTCGTTCTGAATGAGTGTATCGTGTTTCCAGACACGGTCATCGCGGTCCGGGTAATCGGTATTGTAATGGAGACCGCGCGACTCCTTACGGTGACGGGCGCACATCACAATGAGCCATGCGCAGATAGCCAGGTTCCTCAGCTCGATGAGCTCGGGTGAAAGTCTCGTCCGCCGGTAGTATTTTTCGACCTCATCCAGTATCAGCTCGATACGGCTCATGGCCCGTCTGAGCCGGAAATCGCTCCTGACGATACCGACGAGATCCCACATAAGCAGCCGTATGTTATTGCGGTCATGGGAAATGATGACCCATTCCTCGGGATCGAATGTTCCTCGGTCGTTCCATTCGGGTATATCGGGCAGCCCGGAGAGAAGCCGGCGGTCTTCCTTCACCGCCGAAAAAGCCCGCGAAGCCATCACAACCGCTTCGAGGAGCGAGTTCGAGGCGAGCCTGTTAGCGCCGTGCAGCCCGGTGAATGCCACTTCACCAACAGCATACAGGTTCGAGATTGTCGTCCTGCCGTACGAGTCGGTCATTACTCCGCCGCACATGTAATGAGCCGAAGGTACGACGGGGATGGGGTCTTTCGTTAAATCGACGCCGTATTTCAGGCAGGTTTCGTAAATGTTGGGAAACCGCTTTTTTGTGGCATCGGCGTCGAAACCGGTCACATCGAGATAGACGCATGTATCTCCGCTGTTCTTGAGATACCGGTCGATTGTCCGCGCAACAATGTCGCGGGGCGCAAGGTCTTTCATGGGATGAGCTTCCATGATACGGTTTCCTTTGCTGTCGACGAGCACGCCGCCATAGCCCCTGACCGCTTCCGAAATCAGGAACGATGTGCCATCCGGAAGCATGAAGCTCGTTGGATGAAACTGTATGAATTCAAGGTTTCCGACTTCTGCCCCCGCACGGAAAGCCATCGCGATTCCATCGCCCGTGGCAATTCCGGGATTCGTGGTGTAGAGGTAAACCTGTCCCACTCCGCCGGTGGCAAGCATGGTCATCCCCGATATATACGTTTCCACGGCGCCGGTGTCCGCATCGAGCGCATATGCTCCGAAACAGTGTATTTCATGCGGTTTCGTAATGACGCCGAGGTTATGCTCGGTGAGAAGGTCCACCGCGCAATGGTTTTCGAGCATGGTGATATTCGGATGCGCGATCACCTGTTCGAGGAGCGCCCGCTCTATCTCTCGTCCGGTCAGATCATCGGTGTGTATAATCCGGTTGCGGGTATGCCCCCCCTCGCGGCCGAGCGAAAAACCTCCGTTCCCGGTTCGGTTGAAACGGCATCCCCAGTCGACCAGCTGCCGGATCATCTCCGGACCTTCATTGACCACGGCGGTAACCACATCCTCGTGGCAGAGCCCTTCACCCGTAGAAAGAGTATCGGCAACATGCCGTTCCCTTGAATCGTCGCCGCCGAGCGCGCAGGCTATTCCACCCTGTGCATAGTTTGTCGAGGATTCGCTGTTGGTTTTTTTCGTGATGATCACCACGCTGCCTAGTCCGGCTGCTTTCAATGCAAACGACAGACCTGCTATGCCTGAACCGATAACTAAAAAATCGGATTTTATCACCCGCGCCTCACGGAAACGATATGTACCATAACTTTTTAATGAATATAGAAAACAGGGTATCCAGTTAAAATCAGCTAACACTATTGATCCCCCTCGGCTTCGCCGTTTCCCCCTTATTAAACAAAGGGGGAGCTACCCATCTCCCCCCTTAAAAAGGGGGGATGCCGCAGGCAGGGGGGATAACAGACTATAGAAAAAACTATCAATTTCTGATTAATCGGCTTTCTATACTTATTAAAATAGATAACCGGATTAAAAAATATAATAAAGTTCATTACCTTATAAAAGCAATTTCTGCATATTATACAGTATAATGCGTTATATAAAAAATACCATACCGTATATATGGGTATCGGAATTTAATTCTGGCTGCCTGTTCAGATCGTGATTTTCAGGTACTTATGTGCCGAAGGAGAGATTGGGAAAGACGGTATGTATCGTTTCACCGACAGACATGACTAACCGAAAGAGATCAACGACGATCGCGTTTGAATAACCCTCACTTCATCGATAAAGATATCCGCCCCCGCCCGACATCGACCTCGACCACGGTAACCATGACCTTCTGATGAACGCTGACAACTTCCGACGGATTCTTCACAAACCGGTCGGCCATCTGACTGATATGAACAAGACCGTCACGGTGAACGCCAATATCGACAAATGCTCCAAACGCGGTAATATTGGTTACAACGCCGGGGACTTTCATGCCGGGTTTCAGATCCTCGATTTTGGTGACACCATCCGCAAACGCAAAAATCTCGAACTGCGTCCGCGGGTCACGGCCCGGCCTGGCAAGCTCGGACATGATGTCGGTCAGCGTGGGCATGCCCACAGAAACGGTCACATACCGTGAAACGTCTATCCGTTTCCGAAGATCGTCGCTCAGCATCAGGTCTTTAACCGTGCTCCGCAGGTCACGGGCCATGGTTTCGACGACAGGGTAACTCTCCGGGTGAACCGCGCTTGCATCGAGAGGATTGTCGCCGTTCCGTATCCGGAGAAATCCCGCCGCCTGTTCAAACGCCTTCCCGCCGAGACGCGGCACGTTGAGCAATTCCTTCCGCGCCCTGAACGGGCCGTGCTCATCACGGTAACTGATTATGTTCTGGGCAAGTGCAGGCCCGAATCCCGAGACATAGGTAAGAAGCTGTTTACTGGCGGTATTGACCTCGACTCCGACGCTGTTCACACAGCTCACGACGACATCATCGAGCTTTTCCTTGAGCAGGCCCTGATCCACATCGTGCTGATACTGCCCGACGCCGATCGACTTGGGATCGATCTTCACGAGCTCTGCAAGAGGGTCCATAAGCCGTCTGCCAATGGAAACGGTGCTGCGGACAGTCACATCATGACCGGGAAACTCCTCACGGGCGACTTCCGAAGCCGAATAAATCGATGCCCCGCTTTCGTTGACCATGACAACCGGTATCTGCCCCGGAAGATCGAGCTTGCGGAGAAACGCCTCGGTCTCTCTGCCCGCGGTGCCGTTTCCCACGGCGATCACTTCGATATTGAAACGGGCGCAGAAATCCGTGATCTTTTGCGCGGCCTGACGGGTGCTCTCTTCCGACATGTGAGGGTAGATGACATCGTTGTGCAGGAGCTTTCCCTGACGGTCGAGACAGCATACCTTGCACCCCGTGCGGAATCCCGGATCGACAGCGAGAATATTCTTTCCACCGAGTGGCGGTGCAAGAAGGAGCTGACGGGCGTTTTCGGCAAAAATCCTGATCGCCTCCTCATCGGCCCGTTGTTTCAGAACAAGCCTGATCTCCGTTTCCATGGATGGCGCAAGAAGCCGCTTGTAACCGTCATGGGCAGCCATCCTGACCTGCTGTGAAGCGGGGCCGCCGCCCTTGATGAACAGCCGCTCCAGAATGGCAAGCGCCTCCTCTTCGGGGGCAATCACCCGCAGGGAAAGCATCGACTCATTCTCTCCACGGCGCATGGCAAGTATCCGGTGTGAAGGAATTGCGGTCACCGGCTCTTCCCATTCGAAATAATCGCGGTATTTCGCTCCCTCTTCCTCTTTCCCGGATACGACCTTTGACCTGAATATCCCACTGGCAGCATACAGATTGCGGATATCCGCGCGGGCTTCCTGATGTTCGCTGACCCATTCGGCAATGATATCGCGCGCTCCGGCAAGAGCATCCTCGGCGGACAAAACTTCCTTCTCGATATCGACAAAGGCCTGTGCCTCTTTCAGGGGATCGATCTCACCCTGCTCGAACAGAAGAACCGCGAGCGGCTCAAGTCCCTTTTCACGGGCAATGGTGGCCCTTGTTCTCCGCTTGGGACGGTAGGGCAGATATATATCCTCGAGTACGGTCATTGTTTCTGCAGCATTGAGCTTATCCCTCAGCTCATCGGTCAGGAGCCCCCGCTCATCGAGGGACGAAATAATGGCATCCCGCCGTTTATCGAGCTCACGGAGCTGCGCCACACGGTCGCGGACAGCGGTCACCGCCACCTCGTCGAGGCTCCCGGTCATCTCTTTACGGTAACGTGAAATAAAAGGAACCGTGGCGCCTTCATCGAGCAGAATCAGCGTTGCCTGAACCTGCCGGGCTGAAATGTTCAGTTCCCGGGCTATTTTTTCACAATATTGTTCGTTTACTTCTATCATTTCTTATACACCTTGCCGAAGTGATTAAGAGGGCTGTGAAAAAGTAAATTTTTCACGAGCCCCATGACGAAATGTGTTGTTTTGTTGCTGTAAAGGGCATGTAAATAGGCACTTCGTGCCGACCCTTTACAGTTTTTATCCACGTAAATGGTGTTTATCACAACGCTTTTAATAATAATTGAGAAAGCAAGACAGGCTGTCAAGTAACATCGAGCATCCGTTCGAGCGCCAGCCGCGCCTTTTCGATAATATCCTCAGGGAGCGTTATCTCATAATTCCCCGTTTCAATCGACCATGCCACTTTTGCTAGTGTGGTCATTTTCATGGTGCCGCATACGGCGAACTTGCTGAGCGGCCATATCCCTATGCCGGGATACTGCGAACGAAGCTGGTCGACAAGACCGATCTCCGTTCCGATAATGACACCGCGGCGTTTTTCGTTCTCATCGATGATTCCCGAAACATACTTCGCCATGCCCGATGTTGAAAATACGAAATCGGCCAGCTCCACGACTTCGGGAGGAGCCTCCGGATGAACGAGGAATACAGCTTCCGGGTGTTCTGCCCGGGCGTTTTCAACATCTTTAACCGTAAGAAAATTATGGACATAGCAGTAACCGTCCCAGGGAGTTATCGAGGCGCCGGTTTTCTTCTGCGTGTAGTGGGCAAGATTTTTGTCGGGAACGAAAAGTATCTCACGGTCACCGAGCGACCGTACAACCTCGACAGCATTAGCCGATGTACAGCAGATATCGGTGAGAGCCTTTACCCGGGCTGTCGTGTTGACATACGCCACAACGGACTTTTCGGGATTGCGGGCTTTTGCTTCGGCGAGCGATTCCGGCGTTACCATTTTCGCCATTGGGCAGGTCGCCTTTATTTCGGGAAGCAGCACGGTTTTCCGGGGAGAAAGAATCTTGGCGCTTTCTGCCATGAAATCGACGCCGCAGAACACCACGACATCCGCATCGGTGCGGGCGGCAATTCTCGAAAGTCCGAGAGAGTCTCCGAGATAATCGGCGATCTTCTGGATATCGAGGGTCTGGTAATTGTGGGCGAGGATGACAGCGTTTTTTTCAGCCTTCGCTTTTTTAATGCGGGCTGTCAGTTCTCCGGGTGTCATCGACTGGTATGCTTCGAGCTCCATATATTGTCTCCCATAGATTCCTGTCCAATACTAATCTGATACTAACATATGCCGCACCTGTTCAACTCCGGGTTATAAGACACAGGCTACGGAGATAATCTCCATTACTGTCACTGCTATAATTTACCGGTTTTTTTCTGCCCCGGGGCAATAATATCGAGATACTCATCCTGCTTTTCGATAAGAACAGCCTCGATGTCGAGCACAAACGAAGGCAGGGATTTAAACCGGAACGCATCGGGAAGGTTCCGCTCGTCCTTGGCTGTCATGAGAATCAATCCGGCCCCGTCATCGAGGGATTCACGCTCGATCCTGTCAAGTTCCTCCGCCGTGTACCGGTGATGATCGGGCAGAACGTGGTGTACGGCAATGTCGCCGCCCAAGGTCAGGATCATCTGCCGGAACGATTCCGGGTTGACGATGTTCGACATTGCCGCAATCCGCCCGGATTTCAGGATGCCGGTATCCTCCGGATCAGCAGTCCCCGGTTTACGAAGCCCGGCGGGTACATGTTCACTCAGAAATACCGGTATTTCACGCGAATAATACCGTATCATGCGCTCGATGCTGTCCCGACGGCAGGTTTTTTCCCGGAAACGTGTGACGATAACCGCTTTCGCCCGTCTGAGTCCATACGGCGATTCCCTCAGAATACCCCGCGGCAGCAGGTGTTCGTTCCCGTAAAGATTTTCCGCATCGAGGGTAACGATATCGACATTCCGGTAGAGACGGCGGTGCTGAAAACCATCATCGAGCACAATCACATCGGGCCTGAACCGCTCGAAGGCAAGCCGCGCTGCGCGGTAACGGTCCGCACCGACAACGACGGGGATATCCGGCACGGACGAGGCGATAATATGGGGTTCATCTCCCGCCTCTTGCGGCATGGCGAATATCTTTCTGCCATCGGAGACAATGAGCGGTTCTTTCCCCGAGCGCCCGTATCCCCGTGAAACGACAGCCACACTGCAACCCGATGATTTCAGAAGCCGTGCGGTCAGAACAGTCACCGGTGTCTTACCCGTTCCCCCGACACTCAGGTTGCCGATGCTCACAACGCGGCACGGAACATCGAGCGCTTTGTAAACTTTCTTGTTATAGAGATAATTGCGTATCGATACAGCCATACCGTACGGTACGGAAGCCATCTGCAGAAAAATCCTGACCGGAAAGGCGCCGAAACCGCTTTTCCGGTCATTCATTATGTCTTCGATATAGTGTCTCATGGCGTCATGACGTGCTTTCAAATAAGCCGGTGGTTCTCGATTAAACGCAGGGTCCGGGCAAGTGTTCCCTTGAACCTGCCCACCACTTCAAGTCCCGCTTCAGCCATGCGTTTTCTCCGGTCGTGATCCGCAAACAGCCGGTTCACTGTTTCGGCGATATCCTCTTCGTCATGGACAAGCTCTGCCGCACCGTGGACAAGCAGTTCCTTCGAACCTACCTGTTCCATGTACGGGCCAAAGAGTACGGGCACACCAAGGGCGGCGGGTTCCATCGGATTGTGTCCCCCGAAATCGCGTAAACTACCGCCGACGAAAGCCACATCGGCGCATGTATACGCATCGATAAGCTCTCCCATCGTATCGAGCATGAAAACGTTGAACCGTGAGGCATCAAACGGCTCTCCGGAACTCCTTTTCATCGATGCAAGGCCGGCTTCGGAGAAAATCCGCTCCACTTCTTCCACCCTGTTGAGGTGCCGCGGCGCACAGACCAGAACAGCATCCGGAAAAGCCTGTAATATCCTCAGAAACGCCCGCACAAGCACATCCTCTTCGCCGGGTCTGGTACTTCCGGTGACGAATACATGTGCGCCGGGAGGAATTCCCAACATTGTGCGCTTTTCAGCAGGATTATGATCGTTCTTCTCGGGAAGACTGTCGAACTTGATATTCCCCAGGATTTCGATACGCTCACGGGGTACTCCGAGCATGTGGAATCGCCGTGCATACGAGCGCGACTGCACGCAGATCAGGGAGATCATACCCAGCATCTTCCCGAGCGCAAAACGGAACGTCGCATACCGTCTGAAAGACCGGCGGCTCATCTTGCCGTTGATTATCGCCACGGGAATACCGTTGTCGTGCATGGACTGTATGAGGGCAGGCCAGATTTCCGTTTCCACGAGCATGAACAGAGTAGGTCCGACATGTTTTATGAAATTCCCGGTAATAAACGGGTGATCGAACGGCGCAAGAAATGACCCATCCACCGGGGCTCCGTTCGATACACTCCCGACACTCCTGATCCGATCGAGTCCCGACGAGGTTGACGTTGAAATGAAAATGAGCGCGAAAGGTTTTCTGCGTTTGATCTCTCCCGCCATGGAAACCGCAATGACAGACTCGCCGACCGATGCCGCATGAATCCAGATTCGCTCTGCCTCATTATGGGGAAGGTCGGATGGCGGTTTGAGCCGTCGATACAGATACGACCGTCCCAGCAGCGCGCCAATCCAGCTCACCGGATAAGCGACCACGAGGATAAGGGATGAAACGATGGTATAGAGGAACATCATCCGGTATCCGCTCCCGCAAGTCTGTCCGCTTTGAGAGTCAGCTCGATCATCCGCTTTTCCAGTTCGGCGCGGTGATATTCTATGTTTTCATCATCGAGTCCACCGCTGACCGTATAGGGTTCTCCGACGCACAAAACAGCTTTTGCAAACGGCAGAGGAAGCTGAAAGGAGTCCCAGCTTTTGAAATAATACGCCCTGCTTGCGCTTCCCGTTAAAGGAACGATGGGATAACCACCCTTTGCGGCGAGATACACGATACCGGACTGCATCCGCCAGCGCGGCCCTCTCGGACCATCGGGTGTAACCGCAATCCGGGCTCCGCGCTTCAGAAGCCTGAGCATTTCCACAAGCGCCCTCACACCGCCGCGGGTTGTCGATCCCCGTACTATTCCGCATCCCGCTTCCATGAGCGAAGCGGTAATGAGCTCACCGTCACGGTGCTCTGAAACGAGAATGTACACTCCCCTGTTCCTCCGGCAAAACAGGGGCATGATCATCCTGCCGTGCCATACAGCGAATATGACCGGTTTGCCGCCGTCACGGTAGAATTCATCATCAGAGCCGTACTGCCTGATGGATAAAGTCTTCGCTATGGCGGAAACGACAAACCATGCCAGTTTCCCCAGTGAATGCCGAGAAACCATTTTCATCTCAGTTATCTACCTCTGGAGGGTATCATTCCCGGACAGGATTTTTTTGCATAAACGTAAGAATAGAGGCTTCATCGTATCATTCGTATGGCCGCGGACAGTTAATAATCTGACCGGTAAACCAGGTGTATGAAATCAACGATCATTTTTTTTCAGCGTATTGGTGATGGATTTCATAATGTATTCAGCAACAAATATCTGACCTTTTTCATTGAGATGAACCGGATCGCTGAACATGCTGCGATATTCGTCAGGCTTCGTTTTGAAGACCTTCTCCATGTGAGCACATACATCGATCGAGGGATAATGGTAAAGTGCAGCCGCATAGGTTACGATATCGTTGAATTCCTTGAGCCGCATATACCTGAAATCCTTGGTATTTTCAATGTCCCGGAATCCGGTCGAGGTAAGTATTACTGCAAAAATCTTGTGTTCCTGAAGATTCTTCATGAAATCTTCGACCTGTTTTTTAAAAACCTGCTGGTAAAGCCCCGATGTAGTCGAATCGACAAAACCGAGCATGACAAAAACAACATCGGGACGGAACGAGAGAATATCTTCCTGAATTCGCCTGATCGCGTTTTTATAAGTATCGTCGGCAACGCTGGAATTGATCATGCTCACTTTACAGCCCAGCACATCCTCCATCATCGGTTTCATGAAACTGGCATATGATGTCCCCGTTTCAGAGAACCACCGGCCTCCCGAAATCGAATCGCCGAAAACAACCACCGTAATTTCCTGCCTGTTTCTCAGCGTTTCGAACTTTTCACGAATTAAAGCCCGCGAACCCTGACAGGAGAAAAAAAGACATACCGAACACGCGAGACCGATAACCCCGAAACGGTGTTTCATATTCTAACCCCATGAAATGGTTTAATATAGTTATGTAATATAGTCTGCCGGTCAGCATACTGTCAACGTATTCTTTTCCTCCATGACCGCATGTATGACAAGGCGATATGTCATGGTAACGTTACTGTTTTTTCCGGTAATACTACGGATAACGATTGTATCTGTTGACAGAGCCTGAATTAATGTTCTATATTAGTGTCGAGAAAGGAGACAATATGCCTGGGTCACAATTCATTGATAAAGCAGAAGAACATATTACGTCCGTTGCGAACCAGTTCGACACTCTCAAAAAAGCCGGAGAAACCATTGCCAAGGCTGTTCTTGACGGGAAAAAAGTATTTATCATGGATCGATTTGACATAGTCGATGCCGAGATGGTCGATCATCCGTCCGGGCTGGCGCTTTTCCGGTCATACAAGATTTACGGAAATACCATGACAGACGGTGATATATTCATTCTCGCAGCGTATTTTCCCGACAACGAGGATGATCGGTCGCTTGTCGAACAGGCCCGTGCACGCGGTGCGTTTATTATTACTATTTCACCGAAGGGACTCCTTTCACAATCAGCCGGTCTGGCGCTTCTTAACGATGACAGTGCAAACGGTGTAATCACCATACCGGGAATCACCGGGGCTTTCTGCCCGGTCAGCGGCATAATAAACACAGTACTCGCTTGGTCACTTGCGGCGGAAACCGTTTCGGCTCTTCTGGCACAGGGAGTACAGCCCACTGTCAGCTGGGGAGAATATTTCGCCAATTCCGAAGGGAAAAGCGCGGAAGCCCGTAAACGTTTCCTGTCTCTTGGGTATTGAATGGAGAAAACATGGTGAAACAACATACACGGCGTGATTTTATCTACAATACATCCGTTGCCGGCCTCGGCCTGATGGGATTCGGCGCCTTTCTGCAGTCATGCGCAGAAAAAGGTGTTGTCTATTCCAAAGACCTCGCAAAAGTATATATCGAGGGTTTGAAATCGATTATCGGGCTGATACGTGAACGCGAGCTGCCGAATATCGAAAAAGCCGCCGGACTTGCCGTTCAATCAAAACTTCAGGGACATAATCTGTATGTTGTCCTGAACGGCGGAATGCTTCCCGGCGAGCTGAAAAGCGGGCGCCCCGGCAATCCGGGTGTTTTCATCACAACTGATGTCCAAAAGGCTTCCAGGGAAGATTTTGTGCTTTCCAATGACCCTTACATCGTTCATGGTTTTGGCGAACG
Organism: bacterium; assembly: GCA_021372535.1. Classification (NCBI taxonomy): domain Bacteria; species bacterium. The sequence continues at coordinate 12,496 of JAJFUH010000093.1, read as the reverse complement.
GATGGTAAAAGTGGTGGGCTTGACAACACCGCAGGTCCTCAACAATCAGACTCCGCCAGGCGCTCTGAAAAACATGGGAACGCTCAGACTTGAAGATGTGGCGGATACGGTCATCTATTGCCATGTTCCCGCAACGGACGGCATCATAGCAGTCGAGGGAATAGAGATACCCCTCTTTCCCGCATCAGGCATCATACAGACAATGATATTCTATACATTCGTTTCGGACATCATGGAAAACCTTGCCCGGCATGGTGTCTATTATACCGCGGAATAATTCCCGCACAAGCGGCATCAATCTGTCATCAGTTTATCCATGATCATAATGGGAAGGCTTTCGGGAACATGCAGGAACAGATCATAATCCGTTCCTGCATAACAACCACACCTTGCAGATAATATCCCTGCACCGAATCCACGGCTATTTCATCAGAACCATTTTACCTGAAATACTGGCATGTTCGGTCTGTATCCGATACATATATACTCCCGAAGTAAGACCTGAAGCATTAAATTCATACATATGCTTTCCGCGTCCCGATTGTCCAAGGTTTACCGTATGTATCCGCTGCCCGGTAACTGTGTAGACGGATAATCTGACGGCGCCGGGCTGTGACAGTTCGAACTGAATTGTGGTAACAGGGTTGAAAGGATTCGGATAGCAGCTTGCGGTTATTAACGCTTTCGGGATGGTTTGTTCTTCTTCCACAGACGTTATGAGCGGCTCCGTGAAAAATCGGCTTTTAGAAAGGCTATAAACATAGATTCCGATATATGTCCGTTTCAAGGTAGTGTAATCCACCTTCCTGGGGCCATTTTCGTCAAGAATGTACACGGGGATTTTTTCAATGTTATTTTCACCTAAACCGTGTTCCTTCGCCAATCTCAGGAAGGGTACACCCCGTGGGTCATGGCCCATGAGCCATGCGGTAACAGCATCGACAGCAATCCTCGACCGTCCGATAGTGATAAAGTCGGTGTGATAGATATTACTGCCACCATATTGCGCCGCAAACACGCCCTCAACCATATTGATATACGGATCGGGCATCACTTTCATCATGTCCATCGTTCTCTGCGCCCATTGTTCGCCCCAGAAAATTTTCGCGTTGGCAATGTCGTACAGTTTGTCGAGCGCTGTGTCCTGTGCAGTTCCCTCTTTTCCCCAATAATCATCCAATGCCTTCATGAAAACATCGTAACCACCCATGTTCGTGTATGTTTTTACAAAGTCGCCATCATCCCAGAACTGGAAACCCATATTTGCATGTTTGTAATATAATTGCTCGACGGCTGACCGGTAATTCGGATTAAAGTTATCCATGAATTCTTTACGCCAGATATCCATCGTTGTCCATGAATCGCAGACATGACCGTAGATTCTCGGCATGATACCCTGAAGATTCTTGGTGGTAAGGGTTAATAAACCGACCGGATGCGTATGGGCGTGCGCAACATTTATATGAGTGCTATCACTTTCAAACGTCGGTTTATAGGTACAAAAACGGCGGACTACGGTACCTTCCGGATTTTCGTGCCATATCAGTTCCGACTCGGTATAATCCGAAAACCATTGATAATGAGCCTCAATAAGAGGCAGATCATGAGCTTTGAAAAGAGCATCGAGACCGCTTGAAACCACATTATCATGACGCAAGGCTCCACGGGCGCAGGCAGCTACATTGGTGTTGCCCAGGTCATGTAATGCATCCGCCATACCAGCAGTAAAATACGGATGAACATTGTTCCCGTTTATCCACTTGGGAGGATTTCCCGAGGTTGCGGCCACGAGGTTGTTATTCATCAATGTCTTGCCGCCCTGTTCGGTACCTTTCCGGAAAACCAGCTCGGTAACACGGCGGCCGAGAGCCTGCATCTGATCATTACAGGGATTCCAGGCTCCCTTTGAATCCTTAGTGGGTTGCAAATCGGCATACACGATAAAAACGGAATCCGGGTTATCAAGTATCTCTTCCCGCAGTACAGGGGCAGTATTGGCCGCTTCACCCTGATTCAATATGTCTAAAGCATCCCTGATACGCAGTCCCTGACTGGTCAGGGGTTGATTGGGTTCGTAGGTGACATCACGGGAATTTATGGCAGCCGATGCCGGAAAAATACTTAATGGGCACGCTCCTGCCGCAAGCACCGCGCCTGTTGCCGACCGTATAAAAGTGCGTCTATCCATTTAAAAAATCCTCCCTGCTCATGAATCATGCAGCAAATCATAAAGAACTGTTGTACAAGCGATACATTGAAGTTATCTATATACAGGATTTCCTATGAGTATTTTAAGAAAAAACATCAGCAAGAACAAATCTACAGAGTGTAATGAAAGATGAAGAGAAAACGAAGGAGACGCAAGGGGAAAAGGACTACGTTGAGTTTATGGCCAGACACGGAAGGTTGGAAAAAAGTCCGGATTATTGGAAGAAGCTCCCTTTCTGTCCTGCGGACATCATTCCCCCAAATATGGTGGAAGAGTACCAATAACCAATCCAGGGAGGATTATCTCTATCAATATTTCAAAGGTTCCCTGTACTGAATTTTTAACCCGAAGTGTGGCAAACGATATAATCGAGTGCATCATCCGCGCTGTCAGTCACATGGAACAGGTCATGATACATATTTTCGATGAAGCGCTCTTCATAACCCGTCTCCATCTGCCGGAGAAGATTATCAAAAAATCCCCTGACATTCAGTAAAACAACCGGTTTTGCATGGAGACCGAGCTGCTTGAAGGTGATGATCTCAAGGAATTCCTCGAGCGTTCCCAGACCGCCGGGAAGACAGACAAAACCATCGGCGAGGTCTTCCATCACCGCTTTCCGCTCCCTCATGCTGTCGGTAACGATCATCTCGTCGGCTCCCTCAAATGCATAACCGAGACCCTTCAGGTTGGCAGTGATGACACCGACAATCCGGCCTCCCTTCTTATGCATCTCCTCCGATAAAATCCCCATAAGACCATTGTTTCCGCCACCATAAACGAGCATCATGCCTTTTGAAACCAGCGCGGTTCCCATCGATCGTGCCGCCTCGATAAATACGGAATCGACATGGTTACTCGAAGCGCAGAAAACACAGACAGCAATTCTTTCTTTTATTCGGTTCATCTCGGAAATTACCGCGGGTATCTTCAGACCCGGCGGTACTCGTATCAGGCCCATTTAATGAGCCTCTGGTTCTGGAATATCACCTGATCGGGATGAGACGGTACGATCCGGAGACTATAGCCGATTCTCCCGCTCTTCACGAAAGGCACTACACCCTCGAAAACATGCACATCCTGTTTTTTGCTCTTCCATGCCATCGGAAGAGGCTGTGCATCGACGAGGGTGCCCGAGGCGTTCACGATTCCCGAATACAGCTCGACCGCAACATCTTCGGGATCAAGCTTTCCGAGTTTAATCAGCGCGGTAACGGTCAGGGATGCGCCGACCTGATAGGTCTTCAGCCCATCGGATTTTATACTCTGAATTTTAATGCCATCCCAGTTATCGTGGATTTTCTTTTTCCAGAGCGCGAGCTCACGGACTTTTCTGGCATTTTCGTGTTTGAGGGTATCATACCTCGTCATAGCGGAACTGTAACACTCGTTAAAATACTGGTGCACCATCCGATCCGTGTTGAAAACCGGCACCAGGTGGTGCATGGCGGTTTTCATCTTCTTTATCCATCCCCGTGGTATACCATCGGGACCAACATCGTAAAAGAGCGGCACAATGTCTTTTTCCAGAATATCATAAATAGCGTTCGATTCGACGGTATCCTGATAACCGGGATCATTGTAAACCTCGCCGGAGCCTATGGCCCATCCGACCTCCGGGGTATAAGCCTCATCCCACCAGCCGTCGAGAATACTGAGATTCAAAGCACCGTTCGCAACCGCTTTCATTCCGCTCGTTCCGGACGCTTCGAGCGGTCTTCTCGGAGTATTGAGCCACACATCGACGCCCTGGACAAGGTACCGGGCCACACACATGTCATAATCCTCGATGAAAACCACGTGGTTCCGAATATCGGGACGCCGCGCCCAGTGGATGATGCGGCGGATTATTTCCTTACCCTCGTCATCACGCGGATGTGCTTTCCCGGCGAACAGTATCTGAACGGGCTTATCCGGGTTTTTCAGTATCCCCGAGAGCCGTTCGATATCACGGAAGATGAGGTCGGCCCGTTTATAGGTCGCAAATCTCCTCGCAAATCCGATAGTGAGCGCTTCCGAATTAAGTGTGCCCTGCGCGAGATTGAGCTCGGCTTCGGATGCTCCCCGTCGCTGTAACTGTGTCTGAAGCCTCTTCCGGGCGAACGATACGAGCCTCTCACGGCGCCGCTCGTGCGTACGCCAGATTTCCTCATCGGGAATATCGTTGACCCGCTTCCAGATTTCCTCCCGCGCCGGTTCATTTCTCCAGCGAGGACCGAGGTAACGTTCAAAAAGGTCCACGATATCCTGTGAAACCCAGCTTGCAATATGAACCCCGTTGGTTATATGGGAAATGGGAATTTCCTCTCTCGGGAATCCCTCCCAGAGAGACTGCCACATTTCACGCGAGACATGCATATGGAGACGGCTCACCGCATTGGCTTTATCGGCACATTTAAGGGCAAGAACGGTCATACAGAAAGGTTCGGCAGCCGATTTCGTGTCAATTCTTCCCAGACCGAGAAATTCATCGGGAGTCAATCCGAGCTCGGGGTAAAAATCTTCGAAGTACTTCAGTATGAGCGCGGGCGGAAACCGGTCATGACCGGCGGCAACAGGTGTATGGGTTGTAAAAACATTGCCCGCTTTTGAAAGCTCGAATGCCTCTTCAAACGTAAGCTTCTCGCTTTCCATGAGCGTCCGTATCCGTTCAAGCGCCAGAAACGCTGCATGACCTTCGTTCATATGACATACTGTCGGCCATATGTCCATGGCAAACAGAGCGCGGAGACCGCCGATACCGAGCAGCATCTCCTGTTTGAGGCGCATTTCCTGGTCACCGCCGTAGAGAGCGGAGGTTATGGCACGGTTCTTCACCGTATTCTGGGTGATGTTGGTATCGAGCAGAAAAAGAGGCACCCGGCCTACCGCAATTTTCCATACCTTTGCATATACCACGCCATCGGGATAATCAAGCTCGATAATGAGCTCCTCACCGTTCTTTCCGATTACCGGCAGCACAGGCATATTGTAAAAATCATTATCGGGATACATCTCCTGCTGCCAGCCGTCATTGTTGAGGTACTGCCTGAAATACCCTTCCTGGTATAAAAGGCCTACTCCGACAAAGGGCAAACCCAGATCACTCGCGCTTTTAAGATGATCGCCCGCGAGTATTCCCAATCCGCCCGAGTAAATGGGTGCGCACTCCGCAAGCCCGAATTCGAGAGAAAAATAAGCAATGTTGCCTTCGGTTCCGGAGGCGGCATTCTTTTTATACCATGTCGATTCGGTAAGATACCGGTCAAAACCGTTTTTGACCCTCTCGAGATGGGCCTGAATACCCTCATCGGCCGACAGAGTATCAAGCCTCGCCTGAGTAATATTGCCAAGTATACTGACAGGATTATGATATGTCTCTTCCCATAATCCGGTTTCGATACGGTAGAACAGTTTGACCGCATGGACATTCCAGTACCACCAGAGATTGTAAGCAATTTCCCGCAAAGCCTCAAGGTTTTCTGGCAGTGAAGCCCTTACAAAAAAGCTTTCAACCGGATGCATATTTATTCTCCTCGGTATATGGATAATTGATTGATTCTGCATCAGTATATTATTTTGTGAAATCTAAAATAGCATATAGCCCAGTACTTTTCAAGTATTCAATTATGATATGTTAAAACATTACATGGAAAAAAGTAAAAAACGGGTATCTCTTATTTTTTATTTGACTATAAAATTTATTTTTTCTATATTGTAAGTCTGATTTCAGTTTTTTTCCGGCGAATCTGGTTATATGTATTTCATGGGCCCGTAGCTCAGTCTGGTAGAGCACCGGCCTTTTAAGCCGAGGGTCGAAGGTTCGAATCCTTCCGGGCTCACCATGAATAAATACAAAAACTCAGATATTGTTTCCCGCTCTTCTTTTTATTGATATACCCTAACTTCCCAACAATATTTACAATCCAAAGGTATTATTCTTCCGGACTGTTCCACGCATATAATCGATTTATCGGGTATTTTGCAATCTTGTGAATGCATTTGAAATGATCCATTATTCCCCATGCAACCGAAATCTTATCATATTTATATGAATAACCTTCATGACCATAGATGGTCACAACGAAGGATGAAAAATGTATGCTGGCTCCATATGGATTCCCGATTAAAGATTCGGGAATGACGCCGTTACAGAAACATCCGGCACAAGGCCGGGGCTTCAACGCCGGGAACTGCAGATGCATTTTCAGATAAATGAAAGAGCAACATTAAGCGGCATATGTCTCTCATTTGGTTATTCCAGTAAAATAGTCTGGTTATTCTCAATAAGCACGTACCGTGGTTATTGCTTCGGCGATTAAACAGTGATATCGGATGACGTCATGCCGAACTTGTTTCGGCATCTATTCCTGCTATTGGTATCATTATTTATCCGCCGGAGCAATAAGTCTAGCGGAAGGCCCTGCGAACTGCCTTTTACATATCCAAAACCGGCGTTGTGACGGGAATTGATAGCGGCAAGACATGAATCATGGAAGGAAATGAACTTCAGCATGTTCAATCTGAATGGGCATACTCGGAACTATCGTAAAATATTACTGCGGCAGTATTACTCTGGTGGCTATGGAGTAATGGAGACATAACGAAACCGTTTTCATCATCTATACCCTGATTATTCGGTTTCATAAGTTGAAAATGCACCTGATCGAGTCCCGCCGAGCCGCAGTTTCATCCCGGGGCAAAGACGAATATCTCTGCCGTTATTACAAGTACTGTCAGCTTTTTTATTGCTCCGGCGAATAAATGCCGGAACAGATGCCGAATCAAGTTCTGTATAACATCATCCGATATCATTGTTTATTCACCGAAACAATAATTCATGGTTAACCGATCGCCATAGAAATAAGTTGAGTCAGGGAAACATTTTGTTTACAACTTTTTCAGCCTTTTCAGCAGGTCATTCGGGCTTGAAGGTTTTCATGATAAAGTCAATAGCCTCAGAAAGATATTTGACAGTTGATTTCAACCGTGTCGTATAATAACAGTTCTGAATCAGAAAAACCATACCTCATTTAAAAACAAGCATGGTCGATGTCTGATTTATATGTCCGATATATTCCTCCCCATAGGTACTGAAACCGATGGTGGGAATATCCGTAAACAGCTTACCGTATGCCTCTGTAATACCCTTACTTTCAAGTTCCAGAGTCCTCAGAATACAATGAAAGTTGATGATTGCGGAAATAGTACCCAACTCTTTCTTTTTATCATCGATCGCTTTTTTCGTTTCATTCACAATATCTGTGGAGCTAAGCAACGAAAGTTCCATTCCTTCCAACACATTACAATAAAACACCATTCTCTCGCCTTTAATCTGTTGCGGGCTGCGAACATACGGTTCATCATCGAACATCAGGCCTACAGGATGGGACATGAAGCAGTTCGGGGCATTATCGACTGACGTTCCAACTGCTTCGGCGTATTCAACGGATGCGGGCCTGTTATTAAACTCGATAACTTCTCTGCCTGCCACGTTTACTTTCGTTGCGACAAGCGTTTTGTCAGTACTGCAGAAGCTCTGTGTTTTGATTATATCAAATCCGATTCCCGGTTTAATCAGTACGAGTATGGCAGCATTGGTATACGCTTTATTCCCTGCAAAAACAAATGTTTTTTGAAATTTCAAATCATCTCCGGCAGACCCACCCACGAATGTCACATTGGTCAAGTCGCCGATTCTGTCCATCAGTCTTTCTTCAGCACCGGATAAACCATCCACGAGAATTATACCGACATACTTAGTAAAATCCAGTTCGTCCATGGAGGTACCATAATACTCTCCAAATGCGGAGAATACCGCTTCAACGTTATTTCCCTCTTTAATATTTTCAACAACCTCCACTTTCACATCCTCTATCGCATCAGAACTAAAAGCCATTGCGACGACGGAGCCTTTCAGCATTTTGCCGCTGACTATTTCTCCAGCGGTCGAACATCCGAAAACAGCAGCCGAATTAAATGCATTCTGCAGCTGCTGACTGAGATTTTCGGGGTCAAACTTAGAAGAAGCGAAGTAAATAACCATTCTGGGATCAATATCAGCAAACTGTTTACTGATATCCTGTATGGCCTCATTAACATTCTCTTTTAACGAATATGAAATTTTGACATTCATTTTTTCCTCCACTTTTATTTACAAATTGAATCCCAGATCTTTGGCCAGTTCAATTAATTTTTTCAACACAAGAGGATCATCTATTGTTTCATAAGTATATTTAGCTGGGTTAATTCCCTTAAAAACAAGCTTTTTCCTTATATTGATAATTAATAACGGATCGCCCTTTCCTTTCCGGACAATAATAGCTTCAATCACTTTTTTAATATTCCCAACTGTTTTCTGTACGTTTTTTTTATCTTCAATAAAAATGTCATCCTTTTTATCTTTTTTTTCTCCTTCAAGACTTTTGGGTTCAATCTTGAACCCGCAGTTGGAACAAAATTTTCCCCCATCATCGATCTGTTTTCCGCATTTTGGGCAAAACATGTTATTAATCCTCCTTAATAATATTTAAATGCCAAGTTACATTGCATTTACAATTTTTGTTAACCTCTTCAGCAGTATTTTCGGGCTGAAAAGTTTCATGATATAGTCAATGGCACCGGTTTTTAACGGCTATCATACGACCTCAACTCGCTGCCCGGAGTGTTCACATATAATGGGAATATTCGCTATTACGGATTTAGGGTAACTGTTCACGGTGCAACCGTCATGCTCCGGCATCATTATATACACATTCTGTTCCCGTGCCATATGAACACCTTCCTGCCCGTCCATAGACTTGATAACCTTGTAAAATCAGCCAAATCAGGAAATTCTCCATAAACCGACCCGAATATATTCAGATATAAAATAATACTAATAAAACCTCCAATATGGTATATTAATAATACAATTTTTCTAACCAAGTCAAGAGAAATACTGAAATAAAACACACCGCTCCTTTGTTTTGCCCCATTTATCAAAAATTCTATCTCAAAATAATATAAAGTTTTTACATTTCAAGCTGTTACCGGATTCAACCTCACAGTTGTTATTCTCCATTTCATAGACATATAACACAAACCCGCAGAAAATCTGTCAGAGGCATGGCAGAGATATATGTCATAACGGCGCTCCAATATGTCATTATGGCATACACAGTATTGATCTGAAACATTTATCATAATCTAATAAATATCATATCATCATTATTAACATGATATTATACACAGGAATGCCGTTCTGGCATCAATTTAGCTTTCATACTATTGAAAAAAAGAAATAATTTTATAAGGAAAGGGGTAATTATTATGTCCAGAATAATTGGAATAGATTTGGGAACCACGAATTCTGTTGTTGCGGTCATGGAAGGCGGCCAGCCTGTCGTCATCCCCAACTCGGAGGGAGGAAGAACGACACCCAGCGTTGTAGCGTATACCGACAAGGGAGAACGTCTCGTCGGACAGGTTGCAAAGCGCCAGGCAGTAACCAATCCGAACCGCACCGTGTATTCGATCAAACGGTTCATGGGCAGAAGGTTCGATGAAGTCGGCCAGGAAATGAAGGAAGTTCCCTATAAAGTTGTAAAAGGTCCCAATGACACAGCGCGTGTCAATATCGACAGCAAGGAATTTTCACCTCCCGAAATCTCCGCAGTTATTCTTCAGAAAATGAAACAGACCGCCGAGGATTACCTCGGACAGAAAGTCACAGAGGCGATTATAACCGTTCCCGCATATTTTAACGATGCGCAGCGTCAGGCAACCAAAGACGCGGGCCGTATCGCCGGTTTAGAAGTGAAACGGATCATCAACGAGCCCACTGCCGCATCGCTGGCGTATGGTCTCGATAAAAAGAAAGACGAGAAAATAGCGGTATTCGATCTTGGCGGCGGAACATTCGACATTTCGATTCTGGAGCTCGGTGACGGAGTATTCGAGGTGCTGTCCACAAACGGAGACACCCATCTTGGCGGAGACGATTTCGACCAGCGTGTTGTAAACTGGCTCGCCGAGGAATTCCAGAAGGATAACGGCATCGATCTGCGTAAAGACGCGATGGCTCTCCAGCGCCTGAAAGAAGCCGCCGAAAAGGCCAAGTGCGAGCTTTCGAATACGATCGAGACGGATATCAACCTTCCGTTTATAACCGCCGATGCTTCGGGACCGAAACATCTCAATGTCAAGCTTTCGCGCGCAAAACTGGAACAGCTCATCGGCGATCTCATCGAGCGGACACGCAGACCGGTCGAGAACGCAATCAGGGATGCGGGACTCACCGCAAACCAGATTGACGAGGTTATTCTTGTCGGCGGATCGATCCGTATTCCGAAAGTACAGGAGCTCGTCCGTGAAATGTTCGGTAAAGAACCGCACAAGGGTGTCAATCCCGATGAGGTCGTTGCAGTAGGTGCTGCAATCCAAGGAGGCGTGCTGTCCGGAGAAGTCACCGATGTCCTGCTTCTCGATGTGACGCCGCTTTCGCTCGGTATCGAGACCCTTGGCAGCGTATTCACACGTCTTATCGAGCGGAACACGACCATTCCGACCAAGAAGAGCGAAATATTCTCCACCGCGGCAGACAGCCAGACATCCGTGGAGATTCATGTTCTCCAGGGCGAACGTGAGATGGCGCGTGACAACAGGACAATCGGCCGGTTCCACCTGGACGGAATTCCGCCGGCTCCCCGTGGTATACCGCAGATCGAGGTCACGTTTGACATCGATGCCAACGGTATTCTCAACGTATCGGCAAAGGACAAGGGTACCGGCAAGGAACAGCAGATCCGTATCGAATCATCGAGCGGTCTGAACGAGAGCGAGATTCAGAAAATGGTCAAGGATGCCGAGGCCCATGCAGGAGAAGACAAAAAGAAAAAGGAAGAAATCACGGCCCGGAACGAAACCGACCAGCTCATTTACCAGACCGAAAAGAATCTCAAAGATATAGGTGGTTCATTGGAACCGGATGCAAAGGCGAAAGTCGAGGCTGCTCTTGAACGGGCCAAAGGAGCTATCAAGGGTTCCGATATGTCCGAAATCATCTCTGCCCGTGACGGTCTCACCGGCGCATGGCATGAAGCCGCCCAGAAGATGTATGCCCAGACCGGGCAGGCCGGAGGTCAACCCGGAGCGGGCGATACCGGGCAGCCCCGTCAGGAACAGCAGCAGGAACGCCGTGAAAGCTCCACCGATTCAAAGCCTGATTCCGGCGCGGTCGATGCTGATTTTGAAGTGGTCGATTAAAAACGTGGTGAAGAAGTATGATTCACACGCCCGATGATGAAATGTGTGTTTATTGCTGTTTTATTGCTGTCAAGGGCATGTAAACCGGCACCACGTGCCGACCCTTGACAGCTCGTATCCGTGCATAAAGTGTTACACAAGGCGTATAATCAGGTTCATTAATGATGATTATCAACCTTGGTATAAAGAGTATATCGATTTGTAAAATTGAGTAATTATTCCTTTGAGTTTTTATTTTCCGTTATTATATTATTTTTCTACTCTTTAAAAATTAGCAGTCTTATCTCATAAGTGCTAATTTTTTATCTACCACTCATAAAAAGGAGGAGTTACCTTGAAGATCAAACCATTGGGAGACAAAGTACTGGTTGAGCCTTCCTCTGTCGAGGAATCCAAAACGTCGGGCGGCATCATTATTCCCGATACCGCAAAAGAAAAACCTCAGAAGGGCAAAATTGTAGCAGCAGGTCCCGGAAGAACCGACGATAATGGCAAAATCATCAAGATGAGTGTCAAGGTCGGTGATAAAGTTCTGTACTCGAAGTACGGTGGTACCGAGCTTAAATACGAGGGAAATGAATATCTCATTATGTCAGAATCTGACATTCTTGCGATCTTCGAATAAAACACCATACTTGGAGGAAAATAAGCATGGCAAAAGAAATCAGATATAATGCAGATGCACGATCGAGGCTTAAAGTAGGCGTCGATAAAATGGCCAACGCGGTCAAGGTGACGCTTGGTCCCAAAGGACGCAATGTTGTGCTTGAAAAGAAATTCGGCGCCCCCACGGTGACCAAGGACGGTGTTACGGTCGCCAAGGAAATCGAACTCGAAGACAAATACGAAAATATCGGCGCCCAGATGCTCAAGGAGGTCGCCACAAAGACATCCGATGTCGCAGGCGACGGTACTACGACGGCGACCGTTCTTGCACAGGCGATTTTCAACGAAGGCATGAAAAATGTGACCGCAGGATCGAATCCCATGGAATTGAAGAAGGGAATCGATCTGGCGGTTCAGGCGACTGTCGAAAACCTCAGGAAGATTTCCCGCCCGGTG
>JAJFUH010000092.1 GCA_021372535.1 bacterium | reverse complement strand
AGCAGGCTCAGGAAAAAATTGCGCCAAAGGAAGTAAAAACCGTAAAATACAGCAAATCATCATCATTTATTCCAGTTCCGGTTTTTGTATTCGATTGAGTCTCGATTCATAAGGTCGCGGTGAAAAATCCTTTCACCGCGCTCTTATAATTCACGCAGTCGCTCTGCAAGGGATGTATACCGCTCGCTCACCTGATCGTTGTTCACGGCAATTGCAAGCGCTTTAACATCACCCACAAGCACCACAAGTTCACGGGCTCGGGTGACGGCGGTATACAAAAGATTCCGCCTGAGCATGATAAAATGCTGTGTAGTCACCGGCATTACAATGCACCTGAATTCGCTTCCCTGACTTTTGTGAACGCTGATTGCATAGGCCGGCACAAGATCATCGATTTCCGAGCCGGTGTACTCCACCGGCTCATCGAACCGCACCCTCACTCCAGCGCTGTCAATCCGTTCGATCCGCCCGATATCCCCGTTGAAAACCATTTTGTCATAGTTATTCCGCACCTGCATGACTTTATCGCCGCGACGGAAAACCCACCCGCCTTTTTTAAACTCAGTGACACCCTGACGGCCCGGATTGAGACGTTCCTGCAGGAGAGCATTGAGATTCGCGACGCCGGTTTCGCTCTTGTGCATCGGCGACAGCACCTGTATATCGGCAACCGGATTGAAGCCGTAGCGGGATGGCAGACGCCGTGAAATCATATCCACGATGGTCGAAGTAACCTCGGCGGGATCGCTTTTCCGTATGAAAAAAAAGTTGCCCGAAAATTCATTGTCGGTGAACGGCAATTTTCCTGTGTTGATACGGTGGGCGCTCTGGACGATCCTGCTCGAAGCGGCCTGACGGAATATCTCGGTCAACCTGATGGTGGACACCGTTCCCGAGCCAATGATATCCCTGAGCACATTTCCCGGCCCGATCGATGGGAGCTGGTCAACATCGCCGACAATCACCAGCGTGGAATAGGGGCTCACGGCGCCGAGAAAATCCGCCATCAGTACGGTATCGACCATGGATGCCTCATCCATGATGACAACATGCGCAGCAATCGTGTTGCCTTCGTTTTTTGAAAATTTTCCGCGATACGGGTCATATTCGAGGAGACGGTGGATGGTTTTCGCTTCCATGCCCGTGGCTTCGGAAAGACGTTTTGCGGCGCGGCCGGTCGGGGCGCACAGGACTACCGTACGCCGAAGCCTGCGAAACATATCGATCATTCCGAGAACGGTTGTGGTTTTCCCGGTCCCCGGCCCGCCGGTCAGTACCATGCAGTCCGACCGGGCGGCGGTCAGAATCGCCTCTCGCTGCTGGGAAGCAAACGCAATCCCCCGTGACTGCTCGATAGAACCGATTTCACTTTCTATGTCAGAGCGTTCCGGGTGTGTCTTAGGCAGGGACGTCGAGGCGAGAAGCCTGAGACGCTGAGCAAGAAGACACTCGGTTTTATAGAGGTCGGCCCTGTATATCCGTTCTTCATTGCCGGTAATACTGCCGTTTTTCTTCAGGAAGTCAAGCTCCCCGATCACTTCGGCGGCATCGAGCTCGAGCATGGCAGCCGCCTGCTCGATGAGCATCTGCCTCGGAACGTATATATGCCCCTTGTCGATCAGATCGTCGAGTCCGTACATGATACCGGCGCGCACACGATCGGGAGACTGCTGCCCTATTCCAAGCTTTTTGGCTATCTGGTCCGCCTTGATAAATCCGATACCCCGTATATCCCGAATCAGACGGTATGGATTGCTCCGCATCTTATCGACAGTCTCGGTGCCGTACTGTTCATATATTTTCGATGCATATGCCGGAGAGATGTCATGGGACTGGAGGAAAATCATGATGTCGCGGATATGACGGTGCGTTTTCCATCCCTCGATAACCGCCTTCACCTTTGTCCGGTTAAGCCCCGGAACCTCGGAAAGCCGTTCGGGTGATTCGTCAAGTATTTTTATGGTGTCTTTACCGAACTTCCGGACAATTTTCTGGGCGAAAACCGGGCCGATACCCTTGATAAATTTCGATGAAAGAAACCGTTCGATACCATCGAGTGTGCTCGGAACAACCGATTCGTAGCTTTCAAATTTGAACTGTTTTCCGTATTTGGGGTCGTTCACCCAGTACCCCCTGAAAACCACCGACTCACCAACACAGAGCAGTTTCACATACCCGGTTACCGCAACGATACCCCGTTTCCCTTCCGGTTCGATTTTGGCAATGGTGTATCCGTTGTCTTCGTTTCTGAAGGTGATTGTTCTGACAATACCTTTGAGGACTTCCAGGTTTGTTTCCGTCATAGCGAACGGCATTCCATGCTATAAGGTTATTTATCGGGTCTCTGGGAAAATAAATCACGAGGAGAAAAAGACAAAGCATTTTCGCACGCGGGTTTGAATCTTCTTGAGAACAAAAGGATATTAAGCGATATTAGGT
>JAJFUH010000091.1 GCA_021372535.1 bacterium | reverse complement strand
TTGCCACAAGAGAGGGGAAGCGCCCGCTAACATCTATTTTATCAAGGTGTTATGCGCGGGGTGAGTTTCCATGGTTAAGAGTGGCAACTATCATATTCTACTGCAAATAAAAGGTACTCAGTAGTTTAACCGGACAGTTTTTACTTCCGGTATCATTCTTTATTCGCCGGAGCAATAAACACACTTTCAGATAAACACGTTTTATAAAAACAATCTTGTGAATCATGATTGTTCATACCTATATTTTGTATGGAGGCACTCGAAGAAAAAAAATGAAACGATACAGAAAATGAAGAAAGGATACCGTTTGCATGTCACTGGAAACAGTAACGATAGGAACATTGTCGATCAGCCGGTTCATTCTCGGCAGTAATCCCTTCAGCGGATTCTCTCACCAGGGAACAGACCGTGATACCGCAATGCTCCGCCATTACACCGTCGACCATATCAAGCACGTTTTCAGTCAGGCTCAAAAGCTCGGAATCACCACCGTTATCGGCCGGGGTGACCAGCATTTTATACGGACTCTGCTTGAATTCCGCAACGAGGGCGGTTCGCTCAAGTGGGTCGCGCAGACCTGCCCCGAGATGAAGAGCATCGAGCGGAGCGTCGATGATATCGTCAGAGGCGGTGCAGAGGCGTGCTTCGTCCATGGCGGTTATATGGACAACCTGCTTGCCAATAAAAAGCTGGATGAGGTGCCGCCCGCCATCGAAAAAATCAGGAGTGCGGGGCTTCAGGCGGGCATTGCCGGGCATAATCCCGCTGTGTTCGAGTGGGCAGAGAAAAACCTCGATGTGGACTTCTACATGTGTTCCTACTATAACTCCGCGCACCGTGACGAGCATGCCGAACACATCTCCGGGATGCCGGAGTGGTTCCTGCCGGAAGACAGGGATGCCATGGTCGGCCTTATAGTACGGCTCGGCAGACCGGTGATTCACTATAAGGTCATGGCGGCGGGCAGGAATGACCCCCCGGAAGCGTTACGCTTTGTCGCACGGCATCTGAGAAAGAACGACGCCGTATGCGTGGGCGTATTCACGGGGGACAAGCCGGATATGCTCGCCGAGGATGTTCGGCTGTTCGAAGAGAGCCTGAAGGCCGGTTCTTAATAAAGAGAGCATAATACTCCACCCGGAAAACGGTCTTTGTGACACCCTTTTCCCGATGCCGGTCTCACCCTTGTTATCTGATCCGGATTTATCTGAAAAAATACATAACCTATTTCACCACGGGGACACGGAAGATACGGAGATACAAATAGCTATAACAAATTGTATATAATATTGTTAACCCGGATTATTCGTGAAATAATTTCACCAAACTCGCCGCACTGTGCTGCGTCGCAGCAGGAAGGCGCAAAAAGTCATAACGGATATTATCCATGACGAAATAATTGTTCGTGTTTTTTTATTGTAGGGGCAACCCCCCGTGGTTGCCAAATCCGCGTAAATCCGCCCGATCCGCGTAAATCCGCGTTCTATCTATTATTGCATACGAACAGACCGGACTGTCTTTCACATCCCGAGTACCGCATCCTCTTTCACTTCATTTCGAGCACCACAACCGACATGGGCGGCAGGAGAACGGAAAAGCCTGCATCGGTGATCTTTGCACCCGTAAATACGGTCGGTTTCACCGTCTCCGGTCTGTCGAACGTGTTGTGGACGTTCATTTCCTTACCGGTCAGAACGCGCCCCGAAATGGTCTTCGCCCTGAAGCCGCGAAGCTCGCAGGCCATCTCCTGCGTGGCATGCGGATCGAGATTGCAGAGCGAGACATGAACCGCCCCCGCGCCGTCGCGGGATGCAGAAACGGTGAGGGCCGGCAGCTTTTCGTTTCCGAACTGATAATCGGCGCAATTCAGAACGGCAGGCAGCAGCGCCGCATCCTGGTGAACGCTGTACATCTCGAACACATGATATGTCGGGGTCAGGAGCATTTTTGCCCCGTCGGTCAGCACCATCGCCTGGAGGACATTGACAGTCTGCGCGATGTTGGCCATCCTGACACGGTCGCAGTGCTCGTTGAAAATATTGAGCATCACCCCCGCCGCGAGCGCGTCACGGAGCGTGTTCTGCTGGTAGAGGAAACCGGGATTCGTTCCGGGTTCGACAGCATACCATGTTCCCCACTCGTCAACGATCAACCCTATCCGTCTTTCGGGATCGTACCTGTCCATGACCGTGCTGTGCTTTTTCAGAATCTCATCGAGATGAAGTGCGTTCCTGAGTATGGCAAACCAGTCCGCCTCCTCGAACTGTGTTGCCGAGCTGCTTTTTGCGGGGCCGATATAGTAGTGAATGCTGTAGCCCGACATCATGGAAGCGGCCTTCTCCATGAGCACCTCGGTCCAGTGATAATTATCGCCGTAGCCGCCGCAGGCGATTTTGTAGACCTCGTTTCCCGGAAAATTCCGGACATACGTCTGGTAGCGTTTGTACACATCGGCATAAAATTCCGGCGACATGTTCCCGCCGCATCCCCAGTTTTCGTTGCCCACGCCAAAATACTTGAGCTTCCATGGCTTGTCACGGCCGTTTTTACGGCGTTCGTCCGCCATGGGGCTTACACCGTCGAAAGTGATGTATTCCACCCATTCCTGCATCTCGCGGACTGTGCCGCTGCCCACATTGCCGCAGATATAGGGCTCGCATCCAAGCTGTTCGCAGAGGTCCATGAACTCGTGGGTGCCGAAATGGTTGTTCTCGGTCACACCGCCCCAGTGGGTGTTTATCATGGTGGGCCGTTTCTCGAGGGGGCCGATGCCATCCATCCAGTGATATTCATCCGCGAAACAGCCGCCCGGCCAGCGCAGGACAGGGATTTTGCTCCGTTTCAGCGCCTCGACGATGTCGTTGCGGATGCCGCGTGTACTGGGAATACCGGAATTGTCACCGACCCAGTATCCACCGTATATACACCGTCCCAGATGCTCCGAAAAATGACCGTAGATATTCCTGCTGATCGTTTCTGCGGGCTGATCTTTGAAGGCGTATACGACCAGTTTGTTGCCGCTCTTCGTTTCGGTTTTCTGGGCCTGCACGATCTGAAGAGAAACAAGGCACAGCATCGACAGAAGCCCTCCAGTGATGAAACTCATGCGCATCATCATGAATTCACCTCTTTCCTGTACGGTACTTCAGGGAGTGAAAAGTTGTGAAACGCGCAGAATCGAAAGTCTTACCATATAATGAGGACAATATAATATCGAGCGGGGAAATTCAGCAGTTATTATTGGAGACCTGAATACAAAATGCATGTACCGGTAGTGTTGTTTCCTGCATATTTAATCTCTATCGTCCAGCCAGCATCTTCTCATCGCACAAGCAGCGCTTCACCAGTATCTTCATGATTGCCAGCCCGGAGACGGAAAAAATAAATCCCCGATGACAGGTCATTCCCGCTGCGATCCTTCCCGTCCCACGCTATCCTGTGATTACCGGCGGGCATGGATTCCGCAGCAAGTTCTTTCACTATCTGCCCGAGTAGATTATACACATCGAGCCGGACGAATTCTCCGGCATGCAGAGTGAATTCAAGGGTTGTCCGGTTGTTGAAGGGATTTGGATAGATGCCGGTAATTTCAATTGTAGAAGGTGTAATTACCGGTGAATCGACAGCAGTTGGTTTTTCGGGCTGGCCGTCAAAACTGAACAAACCATTGTACTTCGTGCCGAGCCATTTTATACCGTCATGGTCGATTACAAATGTATTATAGCCGCCAACTTCAACACCGGGATCGAATCCTGACCACACCGAGCCGTCGAAAGTAGAAACAGTAGTCGAGTACAGGCTGCAAAACCATTTCACATTCGAATCATCCACAGCTATGGCGTTTATCACATTCCAGCATAATCCGTCCTCTTCAGTATAGGTTGTCCATCTCGTCCCGTCAAAACGGGAAATGCCGGATTTATCTCCCCACCAACCTGTCCCGAACCACTTCACATTGTCATGATCGACCGCAATCGTATTGACCGAATCGTTAACGAGACCGTCCGCCTCGGTATAGTGTTTCCATGTCGTTCCGTCAAAACTCAGAACACCGTCGAGAGGAGTACCGAACCATTTCACATTGTCGAGGTCAACAGCCGCTGAACTGATTATTCCGCTCACGAATCCTTCGGTGACATCATACGTTTTCCATGATGTTCCGTCAAAAGAAGAAACGCCGTCGTTTGTTCCGAACCATTTCACATTATCGAGGTCGACCGCTATGACGTTCACCTGGATTTCTCCGGGCCCGTCATCTGCGGTATATGATTTCCATGATGTTCCATCAAAACTGCACACGCCTTTCCAGCTTCCGAACCATTTCACGTTGTCATGGTCGACCGCTATCGCAGAAAAATAACTCGATAACATCCCGTCTTTCTCGGTATAGGTTGTCCATGTCGAACCGTCGAAACGTGACAATCCCGCATCATTCCATGTGCTGATCCACTTGACATTATCGCGGTCGACTGCCAGCGCGTAGATATCATTCCCCCGGATTCCCGGCAGTTTTATCGTATTCCATGTATCGCCGTCAAAACGGGTTAATCCATACTTCGGAGTGCCATGCTGATAACTGTCACCCACCGAGATCAAGAGCGAACCGTCTTCTTCAGCAAGAACGGTCCGTATCAGATTATCCGGCAAGCCGCTGTTGTCCGTGGTAAAGGTTGTCCATTTTGTCCCGTCAAAAGACCATAAACCGTGATATGTTCCGAACCATGGTACACCGGACGGGTCGACAGCGATCACTTTTGCAACTTCGGAAACGGGGCCGTCTTCCTCCGCACAGGTCGTAAATTCCCGACCATCGAATGATGCGACACCCTGGGAAAGCCCCATCCACAGTATTCCGTTTTTTTCATCGAACGCAAGCGAGCGGATTTTATCGGAAGGCAGCCCGCTATTTTCCGTTGTATATCGTACCCATGTTGTGTCGTTATAACTCCATAAACCTTTATCCGATGCGACCCATTTGATATTCTTGCCATCGACAGCGACATCGTTTCCACTGTTCCATTTGAATTCACTGAATGTCGTCCATGTCGTCCCGTCGAGCCTTTCTACACCACCATCTGAACCACCAACTGAGGCGAACCATTTAATCCCGTTCTGGTCAAGAGCGATTGAGTTTATTATTCCGCTGCTTATATCATGTAATCTCCATGTGATGCCATCGAAACTGACTATTTTTCTAAAATCATTATCAGCAAGATGTTCTCTCATACCGCCGCCGAACCATTTCATTCCTTCGGTATCAATTGCAACGGCGTTTAATTCAAAGGTTGTCTGGTAATCCAGAGCGGTATACTGTTCGTATGTTCCACCTTGTCGGTTCCACCGTACGATACCCTCGGTAGTCGCCCACCAGACAGAGTCACCCTCGATAGCCAGCCCGTTGATTTCGTTACAGTTGGTATACATCCTCCATCGATCGGCATTTGATACAGCCGAAAGAAATATCACAGCAGCACTCAAGATGAAATATAATAGTATTTTTTTCATTATATATCTTTCTGAAGTAAGTTCATGAAACTGATAAGTTTTTCATCCTCTCCCACTACAGGCGAAGGTATAAGAAGCATTTTCCTGTCTTGACCTCCCATAAGGTATAACGGGATGCAATGTTGTGCAGTAAGTGGATTTCAATGAATCCCAAGACAAGATCACCGAGAAATTTTTTGCTTATTAAGCGCAAAAATAGTGCCATATATTCACAATATTGTTTTAGGCCTCATCCGAAAAATGAGTACCTTAAAGTAAAAATATAAATAACAAAT
>JAJFUH010000090.1 GCA_021372535.1 bacterium | reverse complement strand
AAAGAATGGGTGCTGTCCGAGCGAGCCAAAGGCTCGTGAGTTCACACATTCCCGAAAAACGGGCAGTGAACGGGGAAAAAGGCTTTTCGCGGGGTGCCCTTTCCTTGGTTACTTCCTTTGGGCACGCAAAGGAAGTAACATATAAAAAAAGTGTTCTTAAAAAATTGAGGATGGCCATGATAAAAAAACGCGTTGCCATGCGGGGACCTCGACCGTAACGGATCGGCTCAGGCGATCTATTCATTCTCACGGATTGGCCGGACTGTCACTTTTTGTCTGCTTTGAGCAGTTCGAGCGCCGCCTGGGCGTTTTTATATCCGGGATCGACAGCGAGCGCCTGTTCGAAGTTTTTGATCGCTTCACGGTCGTTCTTGTTCTCCTTGAGGGCGACACCGAAAAGGTAGAGAAGATCGGCATCGGCGGTTTCCGGTTTCACCGCTTTCCGTAAGAGCTTCACAGCCTCTTTCGAGTCGCCGGCTTTCAGGTAAATGAGGCTCATGTTGTAGATTGCGAGGACATTTTCGGGTTCAAATTTGAGAGCGGTTTTCAGCGGTTCGAGTGCCCGTCTCGCATCGCCCTTGCCATCGTTGAAAAGGGCAATCCCGAGGTTGATGTATGCGCTGATATACCGTGAATCGAGCGTGACAGCCTCCCTGAACTGTTTGATCGCCTCATCGTTATTGCCCTTTTTCTGAAGCGCGACCCCGAGGTTACTGTGGGCGGATGCGAGCTTGGAATCGATATCTATCGCTTTCCGGTAGGTGACAATGGCGCTGTCTATCTCGCCGACAGCATAAAGGGCGTTCCCCAGATTATCGTATTTCTGCGCGATACCGGGTTCGATCCTGATCGATTCTTCGAAGCTCACACGGGCGCCGTTGAAATCCCCGATGGCCATGAAGGCATTTCCGAGGTTATTGTAAGCCTTGCCATAGCTTGCATCGAGAATGATCGCCTTTCTGAGCTGTTCGACCGAGCCGGTATAATCTCCCTTTTCGTAGAGCACGATACCGAGATTGTTGTAGGCGAAGGCATAGGTTGAGTCGGTCTCGATTGCTTTTTTGAAGGCGTCGATGGCGCCATCGAGATTGCCTTTGCCGAACAGCTCGTTTCCCTTGTCTTTGAGAGCTTCGGCATCGGAACGGTTATCCGCGGCCGCAGGAGAGCATGACAGCAGAACGGGGAGCAGTACAGAGAAAATATAACCGGAATATTTCATGATCGGTCAGTCCTTTGAGGATACGGTGGTGTGTTTTATTGGTGTCACTGTATTATACTTATATACGGAAAATATACGGAAAAGCCTCAAATAAATAAACTTTTTTATGCGAATCAATCAATAAATACTGCTGACCACGGATTGACAGATTTATTTGACCGCTGATAAACACGGATGTGTGTGTTTATTTGAAAAATCCCGATGAAATCCACGATGTTTACCGTAAGAGTCTTTCCTGTAAGATATCCTGAAGGTCTCTGCGGCCATCGAGCACACAGTGTACAAAGACATCAGATTCAATGATCTGATAAAGAATTCTATAGGGTTTGTAATGTATTTCCTTAAAATCATGTACGCTTATTCTTTCGAGTTCGGGGGGTACATGTCCACGGTGTGCAAGTTCGGAAAGGCTCTGACAGACAGCCTCAAGTTTTTCAAGTACATGATTGGCCATGTTTTTTGAATCCGATGCGGCAATAGAGGTATAAATTTCAAATAAATCTTCTTCTGCATCGGCGACAATAAAGACCCTGAATTTCATATATCGAGTCTTTCTTTAATTCTTTTCCTGACATTGTCAAATGATTGAGTCAGACTCTTGGTTTTTCCTTCTTTCAGGCTTTTGGTGCTCATGGCGAGAATCTTGAGCATTGCGAGACTTTCCTGTGTTTTTTCATACAGTTTTACATCCTGCAGAACAGCTTTGGCTTCGCCGTTCTGGGTGATAACAATTGTTTTCTGACTATTCGAGATGTCTCTGATCACTTCCGAGGCATGGGCTTTCAGATAACTGATCGGCCTGATCGATTCGCTGGGTTTCATTTCATCCTCCATAGGGGTTGACCTGAATATAGTCATAATTCGGGTCGCTTTCAAGGAAGAATTCATAAAATCGCCACTCTTGTTAATCAAGAGAATTCCTCGCAGTTTACTACGGGGTAATTCATTCCGGATACTTGTAAAATACACCATATCCCGGCAAGCCGGATTGACCGGTCATCACGGATAGTACACCACACCGAGATAGGGGATGATATTTCCTTCCTCCACTGTGCGGCTGTACTCTTTTTTCCCGATTGTGACCGGTATGGATGTCGCCTGGTAATTCATGCTCGGCCAGTAACATGCTTCCACCTGCACTGTGTACGTTCCCGATCCGACCTTTTTACCGGAAGAGTCGGTCAGGTCCCAGACATAAAGATGATGGCCCGTATCGATGCTGGCGCCGGTGACCGCGTCCGCATCGGAATAGCCGGAGGATTTCGCCCATTCCGGCAGATTGACCTGTTTCTCGCGGATGAATCCGCTGAAACCCGAAACATAGAGTGTCCTGATAAATTTTCCCCTGCCGTCCACAATCCAGACAGCGGTCTGCGGGGCAAGCTCATCCCGAAACCCCAGAATGAAGTCGATGGCGACCACCGGCCCGGAATGGCTCGCACGGTCGAAATGCCGCACCTGCGGCGTCATCTCTTCAAAACTCATCGCGGCTTCCCGTGAATCCGGATACTTCGAAATGACCTCTATCCATTCGGTCGTCGCCTTTTTGCTGTAGGCATACCCCAGCCAGTAATGAGCTTCCGCTTTCAGAGAATCGGGGGCGCTGCTGTCAATGACCTTCTTGAGGTCGTCCATGCCCTTGTCCAGCCGGTTCACAAAAAAAGGCATCGTTACGGAAGTCATGCCGCATGCCAGGCGAATGTTCTGATCGTCCGGCGCCAGTTTCGATGCCCTGTCCAGCAGGTTTACCATTTCGATTGCGATATTAGTCCGGAACGTCGTGTCCTCATAGATTCTTGCATCGTAACCTTTTTCCGCTTCAACACCTATCGCCATGGCCAGATCATACAGCACCCGTGGATTATCGGGGTCTTTCTCCAGTTTCCCGCTCAGTTCTTTTATCACCGGTGAGGTAGCGCCAAGCCGGTTCAGCAGCTTTTTCTGACGGTCTTTCGAATCTTCGCGCCGAACGGCGGAACTTTTCAGCTTCTTTTCCGCCTGTTCGGCCCAGGGGGTATTCGGGGCGAGCTCCACAACGTTCCGCCATGTTTCGAGAGCTTTTTGCTGCTCACCCTTTTTGTCGTAACCGTCGCCTAAAGCCACAAGCGCCTGGAAACGGATGATATCGGGAGCGCTGCCGGGATTCTTCACGATCAGGTCACGGAGGGTTTCAAGATCGGTGATGCTCT
>JAJFUH010000089.1 GCA_021372535.1 bacterium | reverse complement strand
GAATATATGGCATTTGTCTCCCGATGTCGCTCCATATACGACATTCCCATCGGCGATGAGAATGTTCGTCGAACGCTCGTCGGCAGGGATACCCCTGTCCCTGAGATTGACCTGTTCGAGCTTATTATATGTCATTGTTTCCGCAGAAGAAAAGGATGTAAAAAGGAGGAACAGTCCGATATATAATGCTGTGCTTTTCACAGGCACTCTCTCCTTTTAGCTTGAAAAGGAAATTATCATATTAAAGGTGTTCTGAAAAAATGGGGAATCGCCGGATCGGACAATATGATTGTCTTCCTGCGTTTACATCCGTCCGCTTTTTATCATCTTTACAAAGCAGAAAACAGACAACCCTATGAGAAGTCCCCATGAAATCGTTATGGATATCCATCCGCCCGGCGTCATAATTTTTGCTCCGTTGTCTGATCGATATCGATATCGGGAAGCGACCTTCCTCGCCATGCCCAGTAAACAAGCGCGATTGTCAGGAGAACGATCGAGACAAGCACCAGCCGGGTTCCCAGCATCCACACACGGTTCTCCGGCGGCACTCCCTCCATCTTGATCGTCGGAATCGCGAGCTGGTATGTCCATGTTATCAGGATGATCAGCAGAAACGACGGCGTTACATACTTGATGACGATACGGAAAATCCAGGGAAGCTGGATATCGGCGCCGTGATGTATTTCCTTCCATGCACGGTCGATACCGAAAATCCAGCCGAAAATTATCGACTCGATGGTTCCCAGCACGACGAGCCCGAAGGTGCCGCTCCAGAAATCGAGATCGTTGAGAACGCCGTGCGATAATCCAATAATGACTCCATGACAGGCAATAAAGCAGAATATGGCGATATACAATGCCGATTTTTTACGGCCCACATGGAACTCGTCATCGACAAAAGCTACCGCCGGAAGGAGCATGGATACAGAGCTCGTGGCGCCGGCGATAAAAAGCATGAGGAACCAAATGAAGGCAAAGAACCATCCCGCCCCAAAATGGGTGAAAATCTGCGGCATGGTTACAAAACCGAGATCGAACGATCCGCCGGAGGCAATCTCAACGAGCCCCGAAGGCCCCATAAACACAAACGCCGCAGGAATCACGATGGAGCCCGCCATAATCACCTCGGTAACTTCGTTGATGCTTACGGAGGTCATTCCCGAAAGCACCACATCATCCCCGCGGTCGAGATAACTCGCATAGGTAAGTATCATCCCAATCCCTACCGAGAGTGTAAAAAATATCTGACCGGCCGCTGCCATCCATACCTTTGCATCCTTGAGCCGTGAAAAATCGGGATTCCACAGGTAGCCAAAGCCGTTCGAGACATTCCAGTCGGGATGGAGAGAATCGGGCATACCGAGTGTTATAACCCGCACCATCATGATAACACCGAGAATGACAAGAACAGGCATGACAATCTTGGAAAATTTTTCAACTCCGCCCTTGATACCGGAAAATATGACCCAGAAATTGATCGCAAACGTAATGAGGAAAAAAATGTATGTCTGGCCAATGCCGCCAAACCATTCGTTCGAAACAAGTCCCTGGTATCCCTCAAGATACGCTTTCATGGTCGAACCATCACGGGCCGCAGCCATGAGACTGCCGAACAGGGAATTGAACGCGAATCCCAGAAGCCATGATTCTATATATGTATACCAGATAAAAATTACCGTAGGGCCAACAATACCGATAACGCCAAAGTATTTGAGATAATGGTTGCGGGTGGCTATGGCGAAGATGGACGGCGCGGTGCCGTAACCATGAAGCCCCCCATATCGCCCGAGTGTCCACTCGGTCAGCATGAGGGGAATACCAAGAAGCGCAAGAGAGATGAAATAGGGAATCAGAAACGCTCCACCGCCGTTCTGGGCAGCCTGAACGGGAAACCGTAAAAAATTACCCAGTCCAACAGCGGAGCCTGCAACGGCGAGGATGACCCCGATCCGTGATCCCCATCTTTCACGGTTTTCCGGATTATTCACATACACCCCTTCGCTTTTTAAAATGTACAGGATATCGAATACAACCCTGTGTATTCGGCATTCTTAATACGAGATTCCAAGATACGGGTATTTTCTTATGCATTCAAGTCTGTTTTAAAAAAATACAGTGTCGTAAATTGCCATTTTTTTACTTCTTTCCCATGGTAATACCCGGCCAGTCATCGGTCCGGAACGGTGAAGCGGGAAGTCCTTCCCTGTTAAAGAGATTGCAGCCGGGATTGTCCGCCCAGCCGTACCGCAGAGCGACCGGATTCGGAACATCATCGCTCCATACCGCAACCTCATCCCCCATGATCATCGCATGCGCCCGGAAAAAAGTTTTGTCCTTTCCGGCCAAGGTAAAACCCCTGAGCGATTCGCCGACAGCCGGAACAAGACCGCTTCCCGTATTCGTGAACGTGACAAAGACTTTCCCGTCGCGCACCGTCATGGATTCATACATCGGTCCCGAAGCGACGATTTCCCTGCCATACACTGTCTTGAGCGCCGCGAGCGCAAGACGCCTGCCGACCTCCTGCTTGTTTCGCGGATGAATATTGGCTGCCTCCCCGATATCGATGGTTACCGCCATTGCGGTTTTGGGTACGGTGAGGGTTATAAGCTGGGCTTCTCTGAGTTCAGCCCATTGACTTTCGGAAGGTTTCGTGCCCACCGCGCCATAATTGCAAAGCTGGACATAGAGAAACGGGAAATCTCCCTGTTTCCATAAAGCGCGCCAGTCGGTTATCAGTGCCGGTAACAGGCTGCGGTACTGGTATGCCCTTCCCGCATTCGATTCGCCCTGGTACCACAGAACACCTTTGATGCCGTAGGGAACAAGCGGAGCTATCATAGCATTGTAGACCCATATGGGCATCTGGGGAACAATGGCGAGTTTGACCGGGCTCTCGGGTACTGTACCGTATATCTTCAGCAGGGGATTGCCCACATACTCGCCGTAATGAACATCCTCCTCCCATTCGGCCATGCCGCGGTAAAACCGGAGCACCTCAGGCGGCTTTCTGCTCAGAACTGGCGCCCAGTAATCAAGCAACTCGCGGAATTCCGGACAGGCTTCACGGGCATTGGGACTCATCCATGCCTCGATGGTCGTTCCTCCCCAGGAGGCGTTAATAAGACCGATGGGGACATTGACTTCCCTCATGATTTCCCGCCCGAAAAAGTATCCCGCTGCGGTGAAATCACCGATGGTACTCGGTCGGCATACTTCCCACGAGGCTTTACAGTCATCACGGGGCTCCGGCGACAGATCGTTGACAATCTGGAAAAGCCGGATAGTCGGATACTGCGCATTCGCCACCTCTCTGTCGGAATTGATAACATGCCGGACTCTCATCTCCATGTTCGACTGTCCCGAACAGAGCCAGACATCCCCGGCAAGAATATTCTCGAACTCGATGGTGTTTTTCCCTTTGATGGTCAGGGCGTAAGGACCACCGGCTTTGAGCGGTTCCAGTCTTACCGTCCATTTCCCGCTGCCGTCGGCTTCTGTCGTCACTTCACGGTTGTCGACGGATACGGTCACTTTTTCTCCCGGGTCGGCCCACCCCCACATGGGAAGTTCCATATCGCGCTGGAGTACCATGTTCTCGCCGAATACAGCGGGAAGCCGCACATCGCCCTGTGCCTTCAGCGGATACCATATGAGACACACGAAAATGAGGTTACAGAGTATGACTGACTTTTTCATAGCGTTCCTTCGTTTCTGTATTTCATTGAAAGAATACCGCACGATGTTCTGTCCTTATTCCTGTTTCTTTTCGAGCGGTTCGAGAACGGCCAGGGTTGCGCCCCAGCCCGACGAATCGGGGGATGTCCGGAATTCTTTTACAAAACCGCATGTTTTCAGGTATGAGTGCACTATCTGCCGCAAAACACCCTGTCCCCTGCCGTGGATGATCCTCACATGGAGAATGCCCCGGATACGACATTCCGTGATATACTCGGTCAACGCCGACCTGACATCCCCGGGTCTGAACATGTGAAGATCGAGCGTCCCGTCGACAGGATAATCAAACAGCTCGCTGTCCATTTCTCTTTCGCTTTCATTCCGTAAAAAAACGGATGATAAACACTGTGCATATCTTCAATATACAAAGCTTCGGTACGGTATCACAACAGGGAATACCATCAAAGCAGCGGAAAAAGAAAAATGAATCACGCGCGTGGTAAAAAGAATTTTTCACACGACCGGGAACAGTATATATTGCCTTTGTGCCTTCGGGCATTTTTCTCTATACTATCATCTTATGCGCTCTTCCGCCATGAATATACCGGTCGATACACGTATAGGGCTCCTCTAATAATACCTTGTGAGCGAATTATAAAAAAAGTTACGTTTTTTCTCAAAGCCCCCTTCAGGGGGAAAGGGATTGAGGGTTAGGGGGTTGTTGTATAAACCAGAATGATTTTTTAAAATTTTACAAGATTAATAGAGATACACGTTCAGTTTTTTGATATGATCTTTGTTCGTGTTTCAGGTGCTTTTTCCCGTTCATCCTATTTTTGACCGGAGGGTATTATGAATTCTGAAGCCGGCACAGCAAGCAGAATCTTTCGTATGAAACGAACTGTGAATACACTCCTGTCCATACTCTGCATTTTCATGTTATTGATTTCCGGGTGTAAAACCAAACCCGTACAGAACCTTCAGATTCTTCCCCCCGGTCAGGCAGAGAAAGACCTGACAGGTTATCTCCTTGCTAAAATACCGGCATTTGTCATGCCCTCCGATACGACCACATGGAAAAACGATGCGGAGCTGCTGAGAAAACGGCTGCTCAACGAAGTCATACTTCGCGGAGTTCCCTCGGAATGGATATCCGGACCGGTCAATATTGTTTGGGGCGAAACGATTGCCTGCGGGGATTACACCATCCGTAAGCTCCGTTACGAAGCCATACCCGGCTTATGGATCGGAGCGCTGTTATACGAGCCGGTTGGCCTCAAGCGGAAAGTGCCTGCGGTGCTCAACGTAAACGGTCATGTCATGGAGCCCGGCATGACCATAGATTACAAGCAGGCGCGATGCATCAATTGTGCAAAACGCGGTATGCTCGCTCTCAATATCGAATGGATCGGTATGGGGCAGCTCCACGACATTGGATACTGGCACAGCAATATTGCATACCTCGACCTCTGCGGAGTACCGGGGGTTTCGGTGTTCTATCTCCACCTTAAAAGAGGGCTCGATGTGCTCCTTTCGCACAAGATGGCAGATCCCGGGAGGATTGCGGTTACCGGATTGTCGGGAGGCGGCTGGCAGACAATCATGATCAGCGCCCTCGACACCCGTGTCAAGCTGTCCGTACCGGTTGCGGGATACAGCGGAATCGTCGAACGGCTCCACTATCCGCGGGATATCGGAGACCTCGAACAGGTACCCACCGACATGGCCGTTATCGCCGATTATACACACCTTACCGCAATGCTCGCTCCCAGACCGGCACTGCTTATCTACAATGCGACAGACGACTGCTGTTTTCTTGCCGAGCGGGTGAAACCATCGGTCTACGATCCCATAGTCCCGCTTTATCAGATGTTCGGCCTCCCCGACCGTTTCGCTCTCCATATCAACGAGGCCCCCGGAACACATAACTATCTCCAGGACAACCGTGAGGCATTCTATCGTTTTATCAACCGCCATTTCCTTCCGCAAAAGGAATGGAACGACAGTGAAATCCCCGTGGAAAACGAGATACGGACGCAGGAGGAGCTTGCCATCGAATATCCACCCGACAACGGAACATTCTATACGCTCACGGTGAATCTTATGAGTTCTCTTCCCCGGCAGGTTCGGCCTGTCGGAGATGAAAAAGCTCTCGATGTGTGGCGCGGGAACACACGCAGACTTCTCCGCGATGTCGTCCGGCCGGAATCCGATTACAGGGTTGACAGCGATCCTGCGCCCGTCACGGCGTTCTCCGATGTCATCGACGGTATTGCCGGAAAAGCATACATCGTGCGGATCAATAATACATGGACACTCCCCCTGGTCGACTACAGCACCGGGAAGAGTGACAAAAAACCGATTACGGTGATTGCGTCGGATGGCGGCATAAACGATGCCAGCACCATCGTACGTGAGGTGCTTGCCCGGGGAGAACGTGCAATCGTCGCCGATCTGCTGTTCACCGGCGAATGCAGCCAAATGAGCCAGGACCCCGGGTGGTTCGCGCAGGTGATATCGTGCGTGGGGCGCCGCGCGCTCGGAATTCAGGTTTCCCAGTTAGGAGCGGTTATCGATCATATCGGAAAACGATACCCTGGCCGTGAGGTCAGAGTGATCACGAGCGGCCGTGTTGCGGGGCTTGCCGCGCTTGTTCTCGCCGCGCTGAATGACCATCAGGCGGAAAATCTGGAAATCCGGGGGCTTGATTTGAGTCTTAAAGACCTCGTATATAAAAATGTCATCTACGAGCGGGCGCCCGATATGTTCGTTTTCCGCGCGCCATCGATGTTCTGCTTCGGATTGCTGGAACTCGTCGATATACCCGAGCTCATCGAGCTGGCTCATCCGGCAAAGGTAACGTTCTCTTCGGTTTATTAAGAAAACGGCGAATCCCCGTTAACAAAACGGGGTATTCAAATTATGAATATACATATCGCAAAGGTCGATCAAATGCTATGACAAAGATTAAACCTTGGCTTATCGGCGTTCTGCTCTCCACAATTGCGATGGAGCTGGGTTATCGTTGGGGCTCAGAAATAGCCGCATTATTAGGGGGCGAGCCAGGAATATGGGCTCGTATGGGTAAGGGATTGGTCTGGGGTGGAGTTATAGCCGGCTTGCAATGGCCTGTCGTTCGAGTTGTTGGTGTGCGCCCCGTGCTGTTCATTGTGGCAAGCGCTGTCTGCTTTGCAATAGGTTATCCTTTCGGACAGACAATCCAGGCCATCTTCGTGCACCATTGGAGCTTGCACTGGACGGGATATTGGTCGTGTGTCGCTGCATTCGGGTTGTTTCTGGGTGTGCCACAATGGTGGATATTCCGTCGGCACATGCATCGCGCAAGCCTGTGGGTCTTGTTCAGCGTGACAGGATGGATGCTGGCCGAATTGGTCTGGATTAACTCTGGGGCTTATCCTATCGCGTACGGTATAGTTACTGGAGTTGGCCTTGTCTGGCTTGTGCATTCTCAGCCATCACGACGCGAGCAGTTATTCGGAGTACAAGAGAACACTTGACTGTATAGTAATAAAATGATGATTATTAAGATTTCTATATTTATAAGTATGACGTTTATTGGACATTAGTTATTCATTTCAACAGGAATAGATTGGGCGTGGGCAAATCTAAGTGAAGAGTGTTCTGTTTCAGAGGGGCTCAGTAGCTTATTTATAATTCCCAAAATTTCTTTTCACACTGAACCGTGACATCCTCTCTTATGCGCGAGAGAATGGAAAACAGAAATAGCATGAAAAATTCTATATTTTTTTCACCATTCTCCCATTCATGGGAGAATGGACGAGGATGAGGATAATTTATTGTCTTTCATAGAATTATTACCATCACCCCCGTTCCCTCTCCCGTAAACAGGAGAGGGAAGAAAAACATTATATCAGGCATTCGAGCATGTTACAAAAAAACCCTCCCGGTATCGAATACCGGAAGGGTTTTTCAATGCGCCGGGAAAAGCGGCTGTCATACATCGACACACATCGCCCACGATATCCCGCTGATCTTCTTGACCTCATCGAGAGCCTTCTTGTCGATTTCCTCATCGGTGCTCACTACGACAATAGCTTCACCGGACGGGCTCTTGCGCGCCCAGGTCATATGGGCAATATTGATACCCTTTTTACCGAGAACAGTGCCGATATTGCCGATGATTCCGGGACGGTCCTCGTTACCACAGAACAGGAGATGACCTTCCGGGACAAAATCGAGATCGTACCCCTGAAAATTGACGATCCGAGGGTTGTTTTTTCCCAGAATCGTCCCGAGAATACTCAGCTCGATGGTATCCGTCGAAAGAGCGACTTCGATGCTGTTCTTGTAGTCCTTCTCTTCCGAGGACTTGACTTCGTTGATCTTGATTCCGAGTTTTTCGGCGGTGCTGATCGCATTGATTATGTTGACAACCTCGGAATAACTTGTAGTAAACAATCCCTCCAGAATCGAGGAGGTCACCGACCAGGTATTGTATTTATGCACATCGCCGTAATAGGTGATAGTGATGTTTTTGAGCTGGCCTACACCGTGCTTTCCGAGGATAGCCCCCATCTTCTGGCCGAGATTGATGAACGGCTTGATCTGTTCATAGACTTCAGGCGAGATCGAGGGCATGTTGACCGCGTTGATGACTTCTCCGTTCAGCAGAAAATTGCGTACCTGTTCGGCTATCATCACCGCGACGATATCCTGCGCCTCGGTGGTCGATGCACCGAGATGGGGCGTGGCGACCACTTTTTCATTCATCACGAGCGGGCTCTGCTCGGGCGGCTCTTTTTCATAGACATCGAGGGCGGCGCCGGCGACTTTTCCCGACTCGATCGCCTTGAGAAGCGCTTCCTCATCGACAACACCGCCGCGGGCGCAGTTGATTATCCTCACACCATCCTTGCATTTGGCAAGCGTCTCGGCATTGATGACGTGACGGGTGCTGTCGTTGAGCGGAGTATGAACCGTGATGTAATCCGCCCGAGCCCAGATGGCATCGAGGTTTACAAGCTCGATACCGAAGCTCTGGGCGATTTCTTTCGTGATGAACGGATCATACCCGATCACCTTCATCTCGAAACAGCAGGCCCGCTTGCCGAGAACACGGCCGATGTTGCCGAGACCGATGATTCCGAGGGTTTTCCCCCTGAGCTCAACGCCCATGTATTTTTTACGGTCCCACTTGCCTTCCTTGACCGAGCGGTCAGCCTGGGGAATAGACCGTGACAGCGCCATAATCATGCTGAATGTGTGCTCGGCTGTCGATACGGTGTTCCCGCCGGGCGTGTTCATGACAATGATACCGGCGTCGGTGGCTTTTTTGACATCGATATTATCCACACCGGCGCCCGCGCGGCCGATAACCTTGAGTTTCTTTGCAGCTGCGATTGCATCCTCGCGGACTTTAGTTGCGCTTCGTACAACGAGGGCATCATAATTACCGATAACTTTATTGAATTCTTCAGGAGTAAGCTTTGTATTGAAATCGACCTCGATACCCTCGGCTGACTTGAGTATCTGCACACACTCCTGAGATACATTGTCGCTTATAAGCACCTTGAACATGTTCAGGATTCTCCCTGTGTCAATTTGTCTGTTCTTTCTGAAAGAATGGTGAATAGAGCCCCATATGTTGATATACTGTCAAGGGTCGGCACACAGTACCGATTTACATACCCTTGACAGTGAAAAGACAATATCTTTCATTTCCGGGCGCGTGAAAAAAATACTTTTTCACCGTCCTCCTATTCACTCAATACCTGCTGGGCCGCCTTCAGTGATTCACCGGTCGTAAACGAATAGCCGACCGCCTTGAGCGAAAGCTCAAAACCGGAAAGCGCGGAAAGCACATCGAACTCATCGAGATATCCGATATGTCCGACACGGATAATCTTGCCCTTGAGCGCTTCCTGACCGCCGGCGGGAAAAATACCATTCTTCTTCATGGCTTTAACAAGCGCGCTTCCGTCGATACCGGCAGGTATCAGAATGGTGGTCAGTACATTCGAGAAATCCTTGGGGAAAAGTTCGAGACCGAGAGCCCTGACACCCGCCCGCATGGCATTCGCTACTTTGGTGTGACGGGCCCACATGTTTTCGAGACCCTCGGCGAGAATCATGTTGAGCGATTCGTTCAGCCCCACCAAGAGCGTCACCGGCGGTGTGAACGGATTCTGGTTCTTTTCGAGCGATTTCTTATATTTTTTCAGATCCCAGTAATATTTCGGGAGATTCGAGCGCTCGACACGGCTCCATGAATCACCGGCAACCGAGATGAATCCGAGCCCCGGCGGAAGCATGATGGTTTTCTGAGATCCGGCGACCACCATATCGATTCCCCACTCGTCCTGGCGCAGTTCATGGGCGCCGAGCCCGGATACTGCGTCGGTAACGAGCGCCGCATCATATCCCTTCATGACTTCGCCGATCGCCTTCATGTCGGTCACAACACCGGTCGAGGTTTCGGATTGAGTGGTGAATACCGCTTTTACGCCGGGATTGCTGTCGAGAACTTTTTTTATCTGTTCGGGCTTGACAGCATATCCCCACTCGACATCGACGGGGATCGTTTCGATGCCGTACGCCTGGCAGATTTCGAACCAGCGTTCACCGAATTTTCCGCCCCGAACTGCAACGGCTTTATCGCCTTTCGCGAGGATATTTACAACGGCAGTCTCCATCGCTCCCGTTCCCGACGATGCCAGGGTATACACATTGCCCTCGGTCATGAAGAGTTTTTTCAGTTTGGCATTGATCTCGGCAAAAAGGGCCTCGTACTGGGGTGTTCTGTGGTGAAAAACGGGCTCCGCCATCTTGAGGAGGACTTTTTCAGGCACCATCACGGGGCCGGGAGTGTACAGACGTGTCTTCATACAAATTCCTTTCCATTACAACAGTTGATCATTACTGTAAATAAAACAACGATTTTAGTCATTTTTCATCAATACCGAGCGTCCGCTCGATCCACATCATTATTGTATCGGCTCCCGTTCCCGTACGGGCGGAGAAAAAAGCGCAGTTCTCCACACCAAACTCCTTTTCAGAGGTTTTTTTCAACATTACCAGCTCCCGTGAATTCAACTTATCTATTTTGGCAAAAACAAATAAGGCATGTACATCCCGGGCCCTGATCCATTCAAGCATTGCCAGATCACCCGACACAGGCCCGTGTCGAGAATCTATAAGCTGAATGATTCCCCTGAGCTCTCTTCGGTTATCGAGATAGGGGCCGACCAGCTCACTGAACAGGTTTTGTTCGCTTTTCGGGACTTTAGCATATCCGTAACCCGGAAGATCGACAAGATAAAAACCGGCGCGGACGCTGTAAAAATTGAGCGATCGGGTTTTCCCCGGTTTCTGCGATACTTTTGCAAGGTTTTTTTTATTCGCGAGCCGGTTTATCAGCGAAGATTTCCCTGCATTCGACCTTCCGGATATGCACAGTTCCGGCAATCCCGATGCGGGCAGATCCCTGAGCGTAAAAACCGGATGGGAAAACTGAATTTCATAATTCATCAAACAAGAGCATGCGAGAGAACATCGTTGATATTTTTTGCAAGAATAAACGTAAGATTCTCTTTTATCTCATCGGGCATCTCACGGAGGTCTGCCTCGTTTTTATGAGGAATAATGACCTTTTTGATTCCGCTCCGTTTGGCTGCCAGCAGTTTTTCCTTGAGTCCCCCAATCGCAAGCACATTCCCCCTGAGCGTTATCTCTCCTGTCATGGCAACACTCCGGGAAACCGGTCTGTTGCTCGCCGCCGAAACGAGCGAGCTTATGATCGCGACGCCGGCGGAAGGCCCGTCCTTTTTTATAGCCCCTTCGGGCACATGAACATGAACATCCTTGTTCTCGAATGCATCCGTCGAAATCTTGAGTTCTTCCATATTCGCCTTGGTATAGGTAAGGGCCGCACGGGCGCTCTCTTTCATGACATCTCCGAGGTGACCGGTCAGAATCAGGTCCCCTTTCCCATGCATGAGCGACGTTTCGATATACAGAATCTCCCCGCCGACCGGCGTCCAAGCAAGCCCGATGGCCATTCCCACCTGGTTTGTTTTTTCTATGCGTTTTTCATGTATTTTGGGAATGCCGAGATACTTCTGGACATTCCGTTCCGTGATAACCTTTTTCTTCGCCGCCCGGTTTTTTCTGGCAACCACCTCGCGGGCAACTTTTCTGCATATGGCAGCGAGTGAACGCTCGAGATTCCGCACACCCGCCTCGGCTGTATAGTTTCTGATGATCTTAAGGAGCCCGCCGCGCTCGAAAACGATATGTTTCGAGGAAAGACCGGATGCTTCCATCTGTTTCGGTATAAGATGCCGTTCGGCGATACCGACCTTTTCGAATTCAAGATACCCGGAAAGGTTGATGATTTCCATACGGTCAAAGAGCGGAAGGGGAATCGCATCCTCGTAATTGGCGGTGGTTATGAACAGCACCTCCGAGAGATCGAAATCCAGCTCGAGATAATGATCCATGAAGGTGTTGTTCTGCTCA
This sequence comes from bacterium, assembly GCA_021372535.1. NCBI lineage: Bacteria > bacterium. Next base: position 53,494 of record JAJFUH010000089.1, on the reverse strand, counting down.
GGATCAAGCACTTCGAGCAGTGCGGAGGAGGGATCGCCGCGGAAATCCATGCCGATCTTGTCGACCTCGTCGAGGAGGAATACCGGATTCATGGTTCCGGCTTTTTTGATATTCTGGATAATACGGCCGGGGAGCGATCCGATATAGGTTTTTCTGTGCCCCCGTATCTCAGCCTCATCTCTCATCCCGCCGAGCGACATCCTCACGAATTTTCTGCCGAGCGCCCGTGCTACACTGCGGCCCAGCGATGTTTTACCCGTGCCGGGAGGGCCGGTGAAGCAGAGTATAGGCCCGCGGATTTTCTTAGCCAGCTTGAGAACGGCAAGATATTCCAGAATCCGCTCCTTCGGTTTTTCGAGACCGTAATGATCCTCATCGAGAATGGTCTTGGCCTTCGTGACATCGAGATTGTCCTTCGTACGCTTTTTCCAGGGAAGCGAGATCAGCCAGTCCAGATAGTTCCTGACAACTGTCGACTCGGGCGACATGAGGTGCATTCTTCTGAGCTTATTCACTTCCTCCAGGGCCTTTTTCGTCGCCTCGGCGGACATGCCGGATTTTCTGATTTTCGTTTCGAGCTCGAGAATCTCTGCATCCTCTTCATCCTCGCCGAGTTCTTCTCTGATCACCCTCATCTGTTCATGGAGGTAATAATCCTTCTGGGATTTGTGGAGCCGTTCCTTCACTTCCTTGTCAATCGTCTGCTCGATCTCCATGATCTCGATTTCATCGGCAAAAATACCGGCAAGCATGGTGAGCTGTTCATCGAGTGTCTCGGACTCGAGGATTTCCTGTTTACTGTCAGGTTTGATGATCAAATGAGCTGCCAGAGTATCGGCAAGACGCTGGGGATCGTCCACCGAGGGCAGATTCATCAGAACCTCGTCCGGAATAGTCTTTGAAAGCTTGACATAGGTTGCAAAACTGTTGAGCACGGTCCTGATCAGCGCCTGGAAACGGGGAGTTTCAGTCACTAACTTATTTTCATAGCTGACTTTGACTCTGTAATAATCCTCGAATTTGCTCACACTGCCCAGTCTGGCTCGCGCCAGCCCTTCAATGAGGACTTTTGCCGTTCCATTGGGAAGCTTGAGTATCTGTAGAGCTCTACCGACAACTCCGATCTTGTACATGTCATCTTCTTCGGGTTCATCGTTATCGGGATTTTTCTGAAGAACGAGAAAAACATACCTGTCCTTCACCAGTGCAGCCTGAAGAGCGGCAACAGAGGCATCCCTGACCACGAGAATGGGAATGACCATATAGGGGAACATGACCATATCCCTGAGCGGAATCAGAGGAACATCATCGGGAAGATTTTCGATTTCCTCAGGAACCTTATCCTGAGCTACCACGATATCCGTTATAACTTTTTCTTCAACATCCTTAACCATGTATTGATAGAGCTCCTTTCACTGCCTGTCTCATGCGATCTTGAGGATTGCTCCATCCTCTGCTTCAAAAACCGGCATGGTGCTGCCTGCAATGGTTTCCCGCGTAATAATAACCCGTTTTACACCTTTACTCGAGGGGACTTTATACATCACATTCATCATCGCTTTGCCGAGAACACTTCTCAGGCCACGCGCGCCGGTGTTTTTCTGTATGCTGATTTCAACAACTTCCTCAAGCGCCTTGTCATCAAATATAAGCTCTATACCGTCCATTTCAAACAGACGAATATACTGTTTGATAAGCGCATTCTTGGGATCGGTCAGAATAGACAGGAGCGCCTTACTGTCAAGCTCATCGAGGGAGCAGACCAGCGGGAGCCGTCCTATCAATTCCGGGATGAGCCCGTATTTGTTGAGATCGTCCGGCTCAACCTGGGCAAGAACCTCGCTCACCGCAGAATCGTGAGACGAATGCACATCAGCGCCGAAACCCATGGATTTCTGGAAAACCCGTCTCCTTACGATGTGTTCGAGCTTTTCAAACGCGCCGCCGCAGATAAACAGAATGTTGGTGGTATCTATCTGTACCATCGCCTGTTCCGGATGCTTGCGCCCGCCCTTCGGGGGGACGTTCGATACGGTTCCCTCGAGAATTTTCAGAAGGGCCTGCTGAACACCCTCGCCCGAGACATCACGGGTTATGGAAGGATTTGCCGTTTTCCGTGCGATTTTATCGATTTCATCAATATAGATGATGCCGATCTGGGCAAGCTTTACATCATAATCTGCCGCCTGAAGAAGCCTGACCAGAATGTTTTCGACATCCTCGCCGACATATCCCGCCTCGGTGAGAATGGTCGCATCCGCAATGGTGAAGGGCACTTTGAGCAGCTTCGCCAGTGTCCGGGCGAGGAGGGTTTTACCGGTACCGGTCGGCCCGAGGAGGAGAATATTGTCCTTTTCAAGCTCGACATCGGAGCTTTCCTCGTTCTTATGTTTTATACGTTTGTAATGATTATACACCGCAACGCTCAACATCCGCTTGGCGCGTTCCTGCCCGATAACATACTGATCGAGACCCAGCTTGAGCTCCTCCGGGGAGGGAATATCAAAATCGATTACCGGCACAGTACCGGCGCTGCTCTCCCTGACAATCTCATGGCATGCTCTGACACAATCCGAGCAAATCTGCACACTCGGTCCGGTAATCATTTTATCGACCTGTGAGGCAAAACGGCCGCAGAACGAACAGCTCAATTCGTGTTTCCCAGGATTTTTACGCATCATTTTTTCCGTTCTTCCCTCTTGACAAAAACCGCATCGATGATTCCATAGTCCCTGGCTTCGGGCGGGGACATATAATAATCCCTGTCTATGTCATGCAGAATCTGCTCACGAGGCCGTTCGGTTTTTTCGGCGAGGATATCCACAATCACATCACGACTCCGTACAATCTCCCTGGCCATGATCTCAATATCGGACGCATGTCCCTGACCGCCGCCGAACGGCTGGTGGATCATAATCCGTGAATTGGGCAGGCTCGTGCGTTTCCCTTTGGTACCGGCCGCCAGAAGCACCGCAGCCATGCTTGCGGCAAGCCCGAGACATGTCGTGCAGACATTCGGCCTCACATACTGCATCGTGTCATATATCGCCAATCCGCTGTGGATGCTGCCTCCGGGTGAATTGATATACATGAATATGTCTTTGTCCGGATCATCGGCCTCAAGAAACAGGAGCTCCGCCGCTACAACATTGGCAATCTGATCATTGATCTCGGTACCGATAAAAATGATTCTGTCCTTGAGAAGCCGTGAGAAAATATCATAGCTTCGCTCGATCTGGCCGCTTTGTTCAATAACATATGGTATATAATTCATCACGTTCTCCGGTTGGGAATAATGATATTTGATTTCTCGGTATTTTTCTTCGTTTTCACAACCGTCACCTTGGCGGTTTTAACCATCCATTCGTAGGCTTTACGCTGTGCAATATCGTTTTTAACTTCGTCCAGACGGCCGTCCTTGATAAGCCGGCGCCTGAAGTCCTTCGGATCCATATTGTTTTCCACGGCAAGCAGTTCGAGCTCTTCGGCAAGCTCTTCTCTGGTAACATCGATACCGGCTTCCTTCTTGATTTTATCGGTAACGAGGTATGACTGTACCGCCCTGACGGCATCCGGTCTCATCTTGTTGAAATACTCCTTTTCGTCAATTTCACGATCAGGCATGTCTTTCCTGATATTTTTGTAATCAGCGGACAGAACCCGTGTTACCATGCTGCCGGGAACCTCGAAGGGATTCTGTTTGATGAATTCATCCACCAGATCGGCGCGGAGCTTCCGTTCGGCATTTAATTCCGCCTGATTTTCCAGATGTTCACGGGTCCTGGTACGGAAATCCATCAGATCGGCGTATTCCCCGAGCGATTTGGCAAACTCGTCATTCAACTCGGGTATGATATTCTCAATAACCTGAAGAACTTCCACATTGTACACGTCCGTTATAGTGGTCTGTTCACCACTTTCAGAGGAATTTTCATAGGTGATCCGCACTTTACGCTCTTCACCTTTTTTTATCCCCAGTAATTGCGACAGCCAATCATACGCGGATATGTTTTCCTTTTCGAGATTCAACACCCTCTGTTCTTTCTTTTCACCAATGAGTGGTACACCGGTCGGGTCAAGTTTCAGGAGGTTAACCGCCAGGATGTCACCTTCATGGGCTTCACGGTTTACTTCGTTCCGGACAGCCCTCATGTGGCGGATACGGTCGATAGTGCCATCAATATCCTCATCGGTCACCTCGGCGATTTCTTTGGTGACTGTGACTTTATCGAAAGTAGTAACATCTATCTCCGGTATCTCCTCGACAGCCACAGTAAAGGTCAAAGGGCCGGTCTCTTCGAACACAAAGTCGGAAATGGCGGGGTCGCCGACCGGATTGATACTCTCGGAATCAAACATTTCCTTCAACACCTTGGGCACCAGCTCTTTTACGGCTTCTTCACGGATTGTGGCGGAAAACCGTTTCGCAATCAAAGATTCGGGCGCTTTACCCTTGCGAAATCCGGGAATCTGAATCTCTTTTTTCAGATTCTTCAAGGTGATTGATATTTCCTGATCGACACGTTCGCGTTCAACTTCAACATGCATTTTTTTCGTACAACCGATTCGTTCCCTGATCTCAAATTTTGGCATACTGTTCTCTTTATAGTAAAAGTTATGATAATAATTATAAGACACCTGATATCAGAAAAAAATATAAAAAAATGGTGCGAGAGGGGGGACTTGAACCCCCATGAGCGATGCCCACCAGATCCTAAGTCTAGCGCGTCTGCCAGTTCCGCCACTCTCGCTATCTTTAGAAGTCTCTATTTTCGCTGCCATTTAAACCATGGTAAAAAATCGTCAACAGAATTCAAACTGCCAAGAGTCAGCGTAAATCCGTGAATCCCCAATTAATAATCCGGAGACCGATCAGTGATTCGGGGACAGCATTCACACACACTATTTCATTATCGGGAGCGTGAAAAGACAATTTTGCACCGACCTCTTAAAAGTGTTGTGATAAACACCATTTACGTAGATATAAGCTGTCAAGGGTCGGTACTATGTTCCAATTTACATGCCCGTGACAGCAAAAAAACAACACATTTCGTCATGGGACTCGTGAAAAATATACTTTTTCACAGCCCTCTTAAATAGTTTAATAATATAGGAAAAATAAATTAATAAGTCAATATATGCTTAGGTTGAAAATTCATAACCATGCACTCATTACACTATTTTTCCGGTAATATCGCCGATGCAGAAATTCAAAAGAAAATGCGGAAAGCTGTCAGGTTCGCCGTGCTGTAACACACCCGGATGCAATAAGAGGGCTCATTTCGACATGAAATACACTTTGCCGGACAACTCTTCGTAAATCCCATTAAATAATTTCCCCTTGTACAGAAAAATGATATAAATTATAGAATTACTCATAATGCAGGAGGGATTTACATAATGATTGATACTGTCGATCTCCAGATCATGAAACTCTTAAGCGCAAACGGGCGCATGTCAAACTCTGAAATCGGACGCAATCTCGGCATTTCCGAGGCAACAGTCAGACAACGTATCAAACGGCTTATCGATAACGGGATTTTAAAGATTTCATCTCATGTCGATCCGAACGAATTTCCGGAAATTTTCATCGTTGTCGTCGGTGTGATTCTCAATATACTGCCGGAGATATGCCTTGATAAAATTACATCGCTCCCCAATGTCCTGTTTTCCTTTACCGTAACCGGCCGTTATGATATCATAGCAGTCTTCGCAGTCAATTCCCGTCAGATGCTCAGCGAAATCGTTGAAAACCAGCTGCACAGCATCCACGGAGTGAGCCATACGGAAACGTTTGTCGTATTGAAGAATTTCGGCTTTCTCATCAATGCCGAAGATTACTGCGAACTCTTGCACGACGGCAAATCAGGAAAAAAGAAATAGTATTCAAGGGTGGTGAAAAAGTATTTTTCATAAAAGTATACACCTGTAACATTAAAGGCCCGAACGTGGAATTCGGGCCTTTGTTTTTTCCTGAGTAGGGGGGGAAGCTATTTCAGGAGGGTCATCTTCTCAGTTCTGGAGCATTCCCCGGCTTTTTAATCTATAAAAAATACGCCGGCATAAAGATTAACAGCACATTCTTAGGGCATCTCTTCATGGAAAACAGTATGCCAAACAGTTCGTATATAATGGAATCATGAATCGTAAACCGCTATTTTCACTACGCAACACCGATCATCGGCAAAAGTAATCGTCTGCTGTCTGTTTGACACTGCACATCAGTGTGGCTTTTTCATTTGAGGGAAAAGTACTCACTATATTGTAACTTGTCAACAAAAAAAAACATTCTCATCTCGAATTACAAAATATGCTTTGTATTATTAAGGCGATAATCGAATGATTAACAACCCGGATGTACGAATTATGACATTACCGGTGGATCAGGGCAAAAGATTATTTTTACAGGTTTAACTGGCGCATTCCGGCCTCGATTTCATGTAAGAATCAGCACAATCCGGATATAAATATGCATATCTTCGGATTCGCGGTTAGCGGTTCTGCGGAGGAATTGAAAATAAACGCCGGGGACAATAATCTCCTCGTAATTGTACCGCATTACGGGCAGTGCGACTGAATATCGAGAAAAAAACGACCGGGTTCTGAAAGTATCAGAGGAAGAATCAAGAGGAATTATTCACAGCATTCAACAAAACATGCCCTTTCACGGGCTTTTCTTTCTATGTGTTCTCCATGCCGCCGTGGTGAAATTTATTTATCATACATGCCGATTAAGGGAATGACCGGAAAACTGTAACTCCCGTATCAGTCGGTTTTTTTATGACGCAGCTTGTCGATCGCGACTGCACCGATGATAATGATGCCGATGATGATCTCCTGAACATAGTTCGGTATTCCGGTCATATTGCACCCGTTCCTGAGAAACGCCATGATGAAAGCGCCGATCATGGTTCCGAGAATCGAACCCTCTCCGCCGCTCAGAGACCCTCCGCCTATCACGACTGCGGCGATGACATCGAGCTCACGGCCTGCAGCAACGGTGGGGTCTCCTACTGTCAGCCGCGAGAACTGCATGACCCCCGCAAGCCCGGTCATGAAACCGCCGAAGGTATAGATATAGAGCTTCATCCGCTCCACATGAATTCCGCAGAGCCGTGCCGTGGACTCGTTGGAACCGATAGCGAGCGTATAACGGCCGAACAGGGAATACCTCAGCATCACAGCGATAACGACGGCGGCAATGATCATGAGCCAAATACCGGGAGAAAACAGCATCCATTCGAGGGACGGCGTTCGTGCCATGAGTTCCCAGAGCCATGTCATGGGAGCATCGACTTTCTGCTGACCGGCCATCCATTTGGCGACTCCGCGAGCTATTCCCATCATTCCGAGGGTCGCAATAAAGGGAATGATGCCGAGACCGCCGATAAGAATACCGGAGATCGCTCCGCAGACCGTAGCGGCCAATACGCCGACCAGCGCCGCGATAAACGGATCGAAGCCATGAAACACCATGAGCGCCGTAACAACGGTTGTCAGCGCAATTACCGACCCTACGGCAAGATCGATACCGCCCGAGATAATGATATAGGTCATCCCCATCGCCGAGAGAGCCACGATAACCGTCTGGTTGGCGACCGTGAGGAAATTGAGAAATGTGGGGAATTTATCGGGTTCAAGCACGCTGAAAAGGGTGATAATGAGACCGAGACCGAGAAACGGCCCGATAAGCGAAAGGAGCTTTTTCAGCTTTTTACTGTTGGTATTTGATTGTAATTCCGTACTGTTCATGCTGCCCCTTCAATCCCTGATGTTGCTTCGTTCATGACAGAAAACTCATCCCATTCCGAAACCGGCTTTTTCTGCCCGAGCCTGCCCCGGTGCATGACTGCGATGGAATCGCAGATACCGAGGAGCTCCGGGAGATATGAGCTCACGATGATCACGGCTTTCCCCTGGGCGGCGAGCTCGCCGATTATCCGGAAGATTTCCACTTTCGATCCCACATCGACGCCGCGGGTTGGTTCATCGAGCAGATAGATATCGGCGTTTTCTTCGAGCAGGCGGGCAAGCGCGGCTTTCTGCTGGTTGCCGCCGGAAAGACTTTCGACTTTGTCGGCGACAGAGCCGACTTTTATCGACAGCCTGTCGACCCATTTCTCCGAAACGCTGTTTATCGTGCGGTCGCTCACAATTCCCCACACCGAAAGGCGCGGAAGCGATGACAGGGTAATATTCTTTCCGATCGAACACTGAAGGGCCAGCCCCTCGTTTTTCCTGTCCTCCGAAAGATACGCTATCCCGTGACTCATCATGCGGGACGGAGTAACGGAACCGGTGATGCCGGAATAACCGGCGATCGTGATCTGACCCGAGGTCAGCTCGTCGAGCCCGTAGAGAATCCGCAGCGTTTCCGTTCTCCCGGCCCCGACAAGCCCGGCAATACCGAGAATCTCGCCGCGCCGCACCGAAAATGATACCTGCCCGGGAAGCGGTTTACCCGCCAGACCAGATACCGTGAACAGCTCCTCGCCCATCTCATGGGGTATTCGGGGGAACATGTCGGTCAGGGGACGTCCGACCATGAGCTCGATGATCTTCTCCGTCGATGTGGACCGTACGTCGCCGCCGCCGACAGTCTCTCCGTCGCGCAGGACAGTGAACCGGTCTGCGACATACTTGATCTCCTCAAGGAAATGGCTGATATAAATTATGCTGACTCCGCTTTCCTTCAATGATTTGATGACTTCGAAAAGGTGCTCCGTGTCGGTCCGCGAAAGCGAGGATGTCGGTTCATCGAGCACAAACACCATCGTATCGGTTACAAGCCCCCGGGCGATCTCGACAAGCTGTCGGGCTGCCGGGGAAAGGTCCATGATGCGGGTCTGGGGGGTGATATCAGGATGACTGAGCCTGCCGAGCACTTCATGGATACGATCCTTGTATTTCCCTCGGAGAATGAATCCGAATCGGGAGGATTCTATCCCGAGCAGGAGATTCTCCTCGACCGTGAGATGAAGCGCGAGATTGAGTTCCTGATAAACCATGGAGATACCGAGATGACGTGCCTGGAGGGGATCGCGGGGATGGTAGGGCTTGCCGTTCAGGAGCATTTCGCCGCGATCGGCCCGTAACGCTCCGGAAAGTATCTTCATAAGGGTTGACTTACCCGCGCCGTTTTCGCCGATCAGGGCGTGAACCTCCCCCTTCTCCACATCGAGATCGACTCCGCATAGCGCTCTGACCCCGCCGAAGGACTTATGAATTTCGTGCATCGAAAGAATGATTTCAGGAGAATCGCTCATATCATTTCCGACGGTCACTGGTTAAGGTACTGAGAAAGATCGGGCGTCAGCAGCTGCCTTATTTCCGGGTCATTCATGTTATCCGGCGTGGCAATCGTAACGCCGGTGTCGATGCGCTGCTCGACCTTTTCTCCCTTGAGATAAGCAACTGCGGTCTTGACTCCGAGATACCCCATGTTGAACGGGTTCTGAAGCACGAGCCCCTTGATCTCGCCTTTTTCAAGGGCCTGAACGAGCTTTTCGGACGAATCGAAACCCACGAAAATGATTTTGTCGGTCAGCCCCCTGTCCTGAAGCGCTCTGAGACAGCCGAATGTGCTCGATTCGTTCGGGGTGAAAATCGCCTCGACCGTGGTGCCGAACCGGTTGAGCAGATTTTCGCTTGCCCGGTAAGCCGATTCCGTGGTCGCTCCCGCATATTGATTGTCGGACAGAAACTCGATGTTCGGAAATTTTGCCTTGACCGTGTCGTAGAAACCGGCCTCACGGTTCGTTGTCGAGGCGCTTCCTTCCTGATACCTGAGCATGATGAGCTTTCCCTTTCCGCCCATCAACTCACCGATACGTTCGGCGGCAAGCACTCCGCCCTTGTAGTTGTCCGTCGCGATAAACGAAACCTGCGCATCACCCTCGAGGTCCGAATCGATGACAATGGTGGGAATACCCACCATCTTCGCCTCGCGGACGGGCATGACGAGTGAGCGGTTATCGAGGGGAGCGAGCACAATGGCGCTTGCCTTGCTCGAAATGAATGTCTCCACGATCTGAAGCTGCTCCTCGCGGTCATCCTCCTTGAGCGGTCCCTTCCATATTATTTCGGCACCGGTTTCTCCGGCGGCTTTAATCGCCCCGGCATGAATCGATTTCCAGAATTCATGCGTGGTACCCTTCGGTATGACCGCGATTGTCAGTTTTCCGCTCTTTACATCGGTTTCTGTCTTCTTCTCGGACTTTCCGCATCCGAATCCACTCATCGAACAAAGCATTGCCAGCAACAGCATAAGGAACAGGCGTTTCATACCGTACTCTCCGCGAATATTTTTACCATGCGTCATGACGTTATCGATAACGATACATTATCTCACCGACCCAATAATTTTGATGTACAATAATACCCAACTTTCGCCTCCATTGCAAGTACATACACAGTGATTAAGATAAAAAAAATATTCACTCCAGCTTTGAAAAAAACGGCATTGAATCCCGTTAATAATCCGGAAAAAAATGATATAATCCACAGCAGCTTTACGGTTTTACAGGATTATAACCAATGACCGGAAAAGAAACGGCCATTCCCCCGACACTTTTTATGTGATTCACCCATTCATATATTGACTTCTCCGAGTCTCTTTCCTATTCTAGATACGTTGTGATAAACACTGTGGATATAAACTGTCAAGGGTCGGCATAAAGTGCCGATCCCTGATTAATGATTCGGGAACATGTTAACATGCCCTTAACAGCTATCTATGACATATTTCATCATCGGGCGCCTGGAAAAGACACTTTTTCACAGCCCTCATAGTAAGAAGTTTTAAAAAAAGTCCCTGACCGTGAGACAGACCATGCATAATGTCCTCGTGACCGGCGGCGCGGGTTTCATAGGCTCGAATTTCATTCGCCATGCCCTCCGGACAGATCCCGGAATACGAATAATCAATCTCGATGCCCTGACATATGCGGGAAGCCTCGAAAATCTTAAAGACCTGCCCGATCTGGGACGGTACGAATTCGTATTCGGCTCGATATGCGACCCCGATCTGGTGGGGGATGTCATCCGTCACCACATGATTGACACCGTGGTTCATTTTGCCGCCGAATCGCACGTGGACCGTTCGATTAAAAGCCCGGAGCTGTTCATCAGAACCAATGTGGTCGGCACCTCTGTCCTTCTCGATTCGGTGCGACGGTTCTGGATGGAAGAGAAGGCCATCCCGCCTGAAACAGCGCGGTTTCATCATATTTCGACCGACGAAGTGTTCGGGACGCTTAAACCCGGTGAGAACCCGTGGACCGAGAGCTCGCCCTATGCCCCGAACTCGCCGTATGCCGCCACGAAAGCGGCGAGCGATCATCTCGTACGGGCGTACGGACATACGTACGGTCTGCCGTATTCCATCACTAACTGCTCGAATAACTACGGACCGCACCAGTTTCCCGAAAAACTCATTCCACTGGCGATTCTCAATGCTCTCGAAGGCAGACAGATACCCGTTTACGGCGACGGCGGCCAGATACGCGACTGGCTGTATGTCGAGGATCACTGCGAAGCGATCATGACGGTGCTTGGAAAAGGGTTTCCGGGTGAAACGTACCATATCGGAGGCAATAACCAGCCGACCAACCTGACAGCAGTCGAAAAACTCTGCGATATTCTCGACAGGCTCAGGCCCGATTCCCCTCATGTACCTCACCGCAGACTTATTTCGTTTGTCAAAGACCGGCCCGGGCACGACCGCCGTTATGCGATGGATTCCTCGAAAATCCGCCGTAAGCTCGGATGGGCGCCCCGTCACTCCATGGATGAGGGATTTGTCAAAACCGTGACATGGTATATGGAACATCCCGAATGGGTAGAGGCAATCCGCAATCAGGCAAGCTACCGGCAATGGATGGAAATCAACTATACGAGGAGAGAAACACCATGAAAGGTATCATACTGGCAGGCGGACTCGGTACACGGCTGTATCCGCTGACCATCGCTGTCAGTAAACAGGTATTACCGGTTTACGATAAACCCATGATATACTATCCGCTTTCGATGCTGATGCTCGCCGGTATCCGCGAAATTCTTGTCATCAGCACACCCGAAGCGCTTCCCGCATTCAGGAATCTCCTCGGGGACGGCAGCCAGTGGGGGCTGCAGTTCTGTTACGCCGAACAGCCACGGCCGGTCGGACTTGCCGATGCGTTCATCATAGGCCGTGATTTTATCGGGGGCGATACGGTATGCCTGATCCTCGGCGACAATATATTTTACGGTCAGGGTCTGCCGGCCAGGCTCCGTGCCGCAGCGTGTCTCGATAATGGCGCCCTTATCTTCGCATATTCGGTGCGGAATCCCGAGCGGTACGGGGTCGTGACAATAGATGCCAGCGGAAAAGCGCTGAGCATCGAGGAAAAACCACAGGAACCGCGTTCCCACTACGCCGTAACGGGGCTCTACTTTTACGACAACACCGTGCTCGATATCGCCGCCAGCCTGAAACCATCGGCGCGCGGCGAGCTCGAAATCACCGATGTGAACCGCGCATACCTCGGGCGCGGTCAGCTCCGGGTGGAAGTACTCGGCCGCGGGATTGCCTGGCTCGATGCGGGAACCCACGAGTCGCTCCTCCAGGCTGCCAATTTTATTCAGGCAGTGGAAGAACGCCAGGGCATAATCATATCCTGCCCTGAAGAAATTGCCTACCGTATGAATTACATCGGGCGGGATGCCCTCATGCGGTTTGCACAGTCGATGGATAACAACCAATATGGCACATACCTCCTGAGTCTTCTGAGAGACGAGGAAATCCGGTTTCTCAATAACCAGTAAACCTGTTTCCGGAACCGAAATGAAAGACGTATTCATCCAGAACATCATGGAATGCATATCCATCGGGCTGATCGTCATCAACGCCGAGGGCGAGATAATAACGACCAATCCCGCCGCCGAAGATATACTCGGATTCAGCGGTGAATTACTGAAGGCAAAAGGGTGGGCAAAGTTCTTTTTTGAAATGGAAGGGAATACGGCTTTCAACCAGCTCATTGTCGATGTCATCGAGCACCAGAAAATCAGGAACCGACAGAGCATACCTTATATCAAGCCGAACGGAGATCAGCTCTATCTTACCATAACCTGCTCGTTTCTGCGCGAACGTGATAAACCGGTCGGCATCGTCATGCTCTTCAACAACGATACGGAAATCCACAGTCTTCATATGCGCGAAAAGAGCATTCTCGAAGAGCGCAACCGTCTCCAGCGCGAACGTGTCGAAAGCCTCAAATACTTCGCTATGTCGGTGGCCCATCAGATACGCAATCCGCTCGTTTCGATCGGGGGATTCGCCCAGCGTATCCTCAGGGAGACAAAACCCGATGATCCCCATAAAGCTTCTCTCGAATACATTCTGGATGGGGTCAGACACCTCGAAGACATCGTCCGCACCGTTGAAGAATATACCGCAATAGCGAGCATCGAAAAAACGACTGTCCCGGCGAGTGATCTTATCGACCGCGTACGATCCGAACTTGATCAAAAGGCGACCGAACTCGGCAAATCGATAACATGGAATATCACGGTCGAGACGGAAACGCTCCATGTGGAACCGTTTTATTTTTCCGGGGCGCTAATCGAAATTCTCAACAACTCCCTCGACTCGTTCAAAAACAACACGGGAACAATAAGTATTCATGTGCGGAATGCGGACGACACCGATGTCATTGAACTGGCCGACACGGGAACGGGTATCAGACAGAAAGATATCCGGTATGTGTTCGATCCCTTCTTCACCACAAAGGTGAAGAGCATCGGAATAGGCCTCAGCAAGGTCCGGCGTATCATCTCCGAGCACCGTGGCACAATCGGTATCAAAAGCAGGCCCGGCAAAGGGACAACCGTCATAATAACCATTCCTTACGATAATTAATTTGTGGTTTATTAAAAAACTTTATAGAGGAAATGCCGGGCAATTCCTTTTTCCGGTTATCCCACGTGATAACCATTCAAGTGAAAAATAACTTCACCACGGAAACATGGAGAACACGGAGAAAAAGAATCCGGTTGTTTTGTTTCAGTATGTATGGGGAATATCGTCCTGATAGCGGTGTTTCGTTGATATTACAAAACCCACCCTGTACTGACAAAGTGACACAGCACTTCGAATACGGCGCATGCATTTGTGGGCTTTCTTATGCTTGACGATCATCGTTGATTTATCATTTATTAAAAGCTAAAAAACTGTTTATATTATATGTTAGCTCTATTACAACGAAATGTAAGCACACTATTACTTGCATATTATTTCAAAGATTTCAAATAATAAAATCATGAGGGTAAAAATGAAATCGAGGAATATTATCAATGGCATGATTTTATCAGTCAGCCTGGCATTGATATTTTGTTGTATTATCAGTAACAGCTATGCGCAATCGTATGGTACGAATGCCGTTCAGAAGAATTCTAATTTTCAATGGCCTGAAGGAAAGAAAATGGGATTAAGTCTTACTTTTGACGATGGCCGCTTATCTCAGGTTGATAAAGGAATTCCATTGCTTGATAAGTATGGAGTTAAAGCTACTTTTTATGTATCTCCCGGCAGTGTGAAACAGCGATTGGATGAATGGAAAAAAGCAGCCGGTAACGGTCATGAAATTGGCAATCATTCTCTTGTACATCCCTGTTCCGGCAATTTTCCTTTTGCCAGGGAGAAGGCACTGGAAGAATATACGCTCGATGAAATGAATATGGAGCTCGATTCCGCAAATACAATTCTGAAAGAAACATTAGGTATTCGAGCTGTTTCTTTTGCATATCCCTGCGGACAAAAATTTGTCGGAAGAGGAACAAATACTAAAAGTTATATTCCCTTGATTTCATTAATGTTTGAAAGCGGTCGCGGCTGGCTTGATGAAGGTCCCAATGATCCTGCCTTCTGTGATATGGCCCAACTCACGGGCATGGAACTGGATGGCAAATCTTTTGACCAGGTTAAAAAATTAATTGATTCGGCAAAAAGCACAGGACAATGGTTGGTTTTTGCCGGCCACGAGATGAATGAAGGAGGAAATCAAACATCTCTGCTTCCAACTATCGAAGCTATCTGTAACTATGCATCAGATCCCGCCAATGGTATCTGGCTCGACACTGTTCACAACATTGCATCATATATAAAAAAAACAAGAGGAGAAAAACCTTTTACTGAAACACCCGATTACAAAAATCCTCTGCTTCCGATCGATTACAGAGTTAAAGATCTGCTTGCACGGATGACTCTGAAAGAAAAGGTCGGGCAGATGAATATACCAACCTGCTATTCATCGGAGCTTGGCTCAGGACTAGGCAGTAAAGCAGGTTATTTATGGGATGATCCCAGCAAGGCAAATAGAGATAAACAATTGGAAGGTTGCAGAAAATGGACGGAAGGGACTCATAATGATGTTTTTGGGCCTGGAGGAGGTTTTTTTACACTTTCAGACAGGCTTATTTATGAGGGAACGAGAAGACAGGCGGAAGTATTAAATGAACTTCAGAATATAGCCATTAACAAAACCAGATTAGGGATTCCTCTGTTTGAGATTGAAGAGGGAACACATGGCTTGATGTGCCCGGGGGGAACAATATTTCCTGAGGGATTAGCCATTGGCGCTACATGGAATAAAGATCTGGTGAAGAATATTTATACCGTTGCCGCAAAAGAAGGGAGAGCGATTGGTGTTCATGGATTATGTACTTTAGTGGTTGAACCGAACAGGGATCCGAGAATGGGTAGAAATCAGGAAGGATACAGCGAAGATCCTTACATGTGCTCACAAATAGCTGCGAGTATAGTACAGGCGCTTCAGGGTTATGATATATCCACACCTGATAAGCTGGTTTCATTCCTTTGCCACTATCCCGGTCAAAGTCAGCCGGCAGGCGGACTCGAGCGGGGTGCGATGGAGATATCAGAGAGAAAATTCAGAGAAGTATTTTTACCGCCCTGGATTGCCGGAATTAAAAAAAATGGTGCTCTGGGTGTTATGGCAACCTATCCTGCAATAGACGGTATAGCCGTACACAGCTCTGAAAAAATACTGACGAAGATTCTGAGGGAAGAGTTAGGGTTTAATGGTATTGTCGTAAGTGAGGGAGGCGGTTTAGGTACTATTGTAACTGAAAGGCATGCCGCGACACAAAAGGAAGCAGGGATTCTGGCAATCAAAGCCGGTGTCGATGTGGGTATATCCATCGAAGATGCATACATGGGGGGACTGATAGAAAATGTCAATGAGGGGAAAATATCTATAAAGGAGGTTGACCGGGCAGTAGCCAGGCTGTTAAGACTGAAATTTCAATTAGGACTATTCGAGAATCCCTATGTTGATCCCGAAAAAGCTGTAAAAACAGTCCATTCCAAAGAGAGCACGGAACTTGCTCTACAAGCTTCCAGAGAGAGTATAGTATTACTCAAGAATGAAAAAAATCTTTTACCTCTGAAAAAAGATATCAAGTCAATTGCGCTGATCGGCCCCAATGCAGAAGCACCAGTCGACCAGCTCGGTGATTATTTCCCGCATAATGTTCCCCAGGAAGTGGTTACCGTTTTAAAGGGTATAACAAATAAGGTTCCGAAAGCAAAGATTACCTATGTTAAAGGATGCGATGTTATTGGAAATAAGCTTAATGAGATAGAAAAAGCTAAAAATGCAGCTAAACATTCGGACGTGGCAATAGTTGTTCTTGGCGAAGCCGGGGATAGAACAAACGGAGAGGGGAAAGATGTTGCCAGCCTTGATTTGACAGGCATTCAGGAGGATATTCTCAAAGCGGTATATGCCACAGGTACCAGAACGATTCTGGTTTTAATCAATGGAAGGCCGTTATCAATCAGATGGGCCGCTGAGAATATCCCGGCAATCGTTGAAGCATGGATGTGCGGAGAGCAGGGTGGTAATGCTATTGCAGATGTTCTCTTCGGTGACTACAATCCAAGCGGGAAACTTCCGATTACGGTACCTCGCCATGTAGGCCAATATCCATTTTATTACAATCATTCGGCAACAAGGGGCCGCTCGAAATACGTGGATATGCCGGGAACGCCTTTATATGAATTTGGATATGGCTTAAGCTATACTAAATTTGAATACAGCAACCTTCAGGTCACCCCGAATGAAATCGGTGTCAGAGGTGAAGTTGAAATTTCTGCAGATGTAAAAAATACCGGTGATCTCACGGGGGCGGAAGTTGTGCAGTTATATATCAATGATGTAATAAGCAGCACATCCAAACCCGTTAAAGAACTCAAAGGTTATGAAAAAATCGTCCTCGAACCGGGAGAGACAAAAACTGTTAAATTCAAACTCTTCCCGGAAGAATTATCGCTCTTTGACAGAGATATGAATTTTATCGTTGAGCCCGGAGTTTTCAGAATTATGGTTGGAAGTTCATCTATGGATATAAGGCTTAAAGGTGATCTTACGGTGAAATAATGACGTGAAATCTTTGATTTATTCACTTGCCTCGGTTTATCGGAAATATAACAGGGTCATGAAAACAAATTTTACTTGCTGTTATTATTGTATCTCCACATCTGAAAGCCCCCTGCCCTCCGGGCATCCCCATGTCGGGAGGAATACTGCGTGCGGGGAGTTTTTCGCTCCCCGATGGGGGGATATGGCGCAGCCGAGGGGAGTAAACACAAGCGGACGAATGATTTCATATACCGTTATCAAACTGAATGGTTAATGAATTTTCAAAGATTTCTAATTGTTTATAGCGGATCATCACCTTTTTATCTTTCTTGACAAAAGTTGGAACCTTTTATATAATTATAGCAGTTTAATATATAACAACCTTACCAGTAAGAGTGTGATTCCGATGGCACTGTTCGAACCGACAAATTATACGCAAAACAATACGTCGAATGATGACCTTGTATACGGTACAAACCGTTACAGGAAAACCCAGCCCGAGCGTCAGGGATTTCTCAAGGTCGATACACAGCAGGTGTCGAATACTGCCCAGGCTGAAGCGAATAATACACGTGACAGATATCAGTCGCGTCGCAATGATTCAACTTCCCGCATAAACACTTCTCAGACCCAGGGCACCCTGACCTCGATGCAAAAGGGTATTTCGGCTTATCGTGAAAACAACGCGCTCCTTGGCCGGAACACGCAGAAAGTCACAGCGAAAACCAATACGACCCTGAGAACGGCAGCGGTTCAAGCCGCGGATAATGAAATTGTCCGGAATACCGCGACGACTGTGACTGCAAAGGCTACTACCGCCTCAACGCTCATGAATCAGGCGATTCAGGAATATACCAATATCAATACTTCCGCGACAAACACCAATTTAACCCTCCAGCGAGATGCAGCCACATATCTGAAAGAACGACGGTCTATCCCCCTTGGAGCGGAATTATTGCAGACAACTCTGAGTTCAAACCAGCAGACACTGGCAGTTCCACAGACCATGAATTCAGTCATGAGCCAGGGGATTCTCCAGTATGCACTCATGAACACGGCTGCGACGGATAATGGAACCGCGCTCGGAAAAACCGCCGATCTCTATCTCAAATCCAATCCGATGCTTCAGATGGAATCGCAGTTATTCGTTTAAACTCCTGCCTGTATATCCGGAAATGATACCATCCATAAACGCTTGCTCTCGCCTTTCCATTATGGTATTTTGTATCCGGCTTTTTTACATCCCCACAAACAATATATTCTGGTGAATCCGGAATTATCATTCACCGGCATTTACACATACTGACAGGAGTCCCGATGAAGCGTATAACCCGTAAACAGGCTAACATCTGCGACATCGACCACCGCATCGAACCGGCCATAAGGGTCGAACCCGGCGAACGATTTGTGCTCGAAACCGAGGACGCGGCCGCCGGTTATCTCCGCGACGAAGCCGTCCTTCCGTATCAGCAGAACAGGCCGACACATGCTTTCACACCTCCCCTTCTCAACCCGGTCGCAGGTCCCGTATATATAGAAGGTGCCGAAAAAGGTGATCTTGTGGCCGTCTCCGTGGAAAAAATCGTACCGGATTCACAGGGATATACCATTCTCCAGCCGGGGGATGGCCTCTTTGGCGATTCCCTCACATATCGCTCCTGCACAAACTATTTGACCCGTATTCTCCGTCACCTGCCAGGGAAATCCGGTACCCTCGCCGATGGTGATTGCATACTCAACAGCCGTGTCAGGTGGAAACTTGCCCCCTTCATCGGCACCATGTGCCTTGCGCCGGAGCGTGAGGTCCCGGCATCCGTCAATGTCCAGGGACCATGGGGTGGTAATCTCGACAGCCGAGATTTCTGCGAGGGCTCGATAGTTTATCTGAATTCGTACAACCCGGGCGGACTTCTCTTTGCCGGAGATGTGCACGGCAGTCAGGGGGATGGCGAACTGTCGGGGACGGCGAACGAAGTCAGGGCTGAAATCACCCTGTCCTGTACGGTCATCAAACAGAAAAAAATTCCCCATGTCCGCGTCGAAAAGCCCGATTCCATAATCGGGCTCTCATGCGGGAAACCGCTCGAAAACGCTGTCAGAGGAGCGGTTGTCAATCTTCTCGAATGGATGAAGGGGGATTACGGTTTCGATGAGCGTGAGGCATATCTTCTCATCGGGACCTGTCCCGATGTACGGATCAATATATACCAGATGGTCGATCTCCTCAGCATCTCGTACACAGCGGGTGTCGAGGTGCCGAAATCGTACATCATGTAGAACCTCCGCGCGGCGGTTGTTCGACCGTTATTTATCCTCGACTTCCACGATCATTTCTATTTCGACCGGAATTCCGAAAGGAAGCGAGGCCATCCCTACCGCGGCACGAGCGTGTTTGCCACGGTCTCCGAATACGGCAACAAGCAGGTCAGAGCATCCATTGATAACCTTTGGCTGATCGGTGAACGATTCATCGGAATTGACCATTCCCAGAACCTTGACAATCCGTTTTACCTTGTTGAGGTCACCGATTTCAGCCTTGAGCGAGCTCAGCAGGTTGATTGCGGTCAACCGCGCCGCATCGTTGGCCGTCGCAAGGTCCATATCCCGCCCGACTTTTCCCGTTATCCATGTACCATCCGGTCTTTGAGGCCCATGCCCGGCAAGAAAAACGAGGTTACCCGTACGGACGGTGTTAACAAAATTCGCTACGGGCGGAGCGGGTGTTTTCAGCTGTATTCCCAGTTCAGCAAGGCGTTTTTCAACATCCATGACAGTCTCCCGCGTCTGTGTTGTCTTTTTTTCAGTGCGCCCCTGGCCGTACACGGTTAAAGCCGGAACGAACACGACCATCACAAGCGCCGAATACCGGAACAGGGCTTTCCTCGTTATTATCATGGTCTCCACTCCTGAATTATAGTTTTACACAATAAAATCGACAGGTTCGTACAATAAGGCAAAGTATGCCCGTAATGTACGGACAGTCCGCTTTCAGCGTATTTCCGCTTTATTACGGTGTTCCAGTTCCTGAACTATTCCGCCGTGGTCATCGTTGCCTTTCCCCCGTTGAACGAGTGCGCCGATCATATCCTGTACGATTTTCGTGGCCGGAAGATCGATTCCCAGGGTGACAGCGGCTTCGAGGGCGTTCTTGAGATCTTTCTGGTGAAGACGTATTTTAAAACCGGGCTTGAAGTTACGGTCGAGAAGCAGGGGAACCTTTGCGTTGAGTACATTCGAACCCGCAAGACCACCTTTGATGGCGTTGAATACCTTCATGGGATCGACTCCGGCTTTTGATGCAAGTAGAAATGCCTCGCCCATGGCTTCGATATGGATACCCACCAGAATCTGGTTCACGAGCTTGGTCGTCTGACCGGCGCCCGTATCCCCGACGAGAACCGCACTTTTACCAAGCACATCGAAAACAGGCTTCATCTCATTGAAGAGGTCCTCCGGGCCGCCGACCATGATGGCAAGCTCTCCCTTTATGGCACCGGGTTCGCCGCCGCTGACCGGCGCATCGAGAGCCCTGGCGCCTTTTTTTGCGAGTTCGGCGGCAATTTTTTTAGACACTGTCGGTGAAATGCTGCTCATGTCGATGAGAGCTGTCCGTGATGACGCCTGCTCAATGATCCCTTTTTTGCCGAGGACGACCTGTTCCACATCGGGGCCATCGGGGAGCATGGTGATAATCCTCGAAACCTCTTTCGCCACCGCGGCGGGCGACTCGGCAATACGGGCGCCCATTCCGGCAAGTTCTTTCAGCGGTTCCGCATTCACATCGAGTACAACGAGCCCGTAGCCGGCATTGATCAGGTTTCTGGCCATGGGTTTGCCCATGATTCCAAGACCTATGAATCCGAGTGTTTCTTTCATGGTGTTCTCCCGTGATAAAAAATCTGCTTATAATTTGACCATTGTAAATTAAACCATTATCGGCATGTGGATTGTTCAGGATAGCTTTTCTCTTTTCTCCACCCGATCTCACTCCTTGATTCCCTCCCTTTCCAAGAGAAGTGAAGTATCTGCTAAAACTTTCATTATCAAGGTGTTATGAGTGAGGTGAGTCCCCTTGAATAAAGGAGGGAACTATCATATTCTGTTGCAAACAAGAAATGTTCAGTATTTAATCCGGACAGTTCAGTATAAAATACCACCGTATAATAAACAGAGAGAGAATCGAACTGTAAAGGAAGAAAACACGATATAAAACAGAGAGAAATATTATTTCGAATCCAGAATAGTTCTGACAGTTTTTGCGAGTAATGAAATTTTATACGGTTTCGGCAAAAACCCGTGAGCCGGAGAACAATTCTGTAATTCCTCCTCGCTGTGGCCTGAGGTTATGATTAACTTTGTGTCCGGTTTACGGTCGATAATGCTTTCCATAACCATTTTTCCTGACATCCTCGGCAATATCATATCCAATAAAACAAGATCGATTATATCCATTTTTCTCATGAATTTGTATAATCCATCAACACCGTCGATCGCTGTTATCACATTATACCCGAATTTTTTGAGCGCTTCGGCAACATATTCCCTTACCGAATCCTCATCCTCGATGACGAGTATTGTCTCGCAGCCTCCATGAATTTCAGCTTCATCGGGAAAATTATTACGGTCTGACTCGCTGGCCCGGGGCAGATATATATGGAATATTGTTCCCTTCCCGGGTGCGGTTTCGATATCAACGTGTCCGCTGTGATTTCTGGTCACTATGTTATACACCATGGTCAGCCCTAATCCCTGACCCTTTTGAGCGCCCATTCTGGTTGTAAACAGTGGGTCGAACGCTTTCTCTTTTACTTTTTGCGTCATCCCTGTTCCATTATCTTCAAACATGATATGGATGTATTCACCCGGAGCGAGCCCTTTTTTATCACAGTCCGCAGCTGTATAGCCCTGAGCGCTCATATAGATGTAATCCCCCGGTTTTACTCCTTTTTCTTCTATCGCGTGAATTGAATTCGTTCCAAGATTCAGCAGAACCTGGTGCAGCTGATCGGCGTTAACATACACATAGAATTGACCCGGCTTGATATGTATCCTTTTATCGATGAGCTTATCGGTAGTTCTTCCCAGTATGCCGAATACTTCCTCGGCAATGGAATATATATCCACACTCATTTTGTATAAAACAGAGCCCTTCGATAATGTCTGGATTCCCCCGATGAGCTTCGCCGCCCGCTGAGATGACTGATATGCCCCTGTCAGATACCGTTTCTGTGTGTTTGTCAACTGCCCCGAATCCATGAGGAGCAGATCGATATTTCCCATGATCGCGGCAAGCAGATTATTAAAATCATGCGCTATTCCACCGGCAAGCGTAACCAGGGAATCCATTCTCTGCCGTATCTGAAGCTGATTTTCAAGGTGTTCCCGTTCCTCTTCAATCCGTTTGCGTTGAAGCGTATTCATAAAGATATCCGAGAGGGTGCGGCTCATTATCACATCATCTTCGGACCAGGTCCTCTCGTGTTTCAACAGAACAAAACATATAAAACCCATGAGCGTATCTTTGTAATACATCGGAACACTGAACAATGCGCGGATTTTTTTGGATTCGAAAAATTCTCTTAAAACCTCATTCCCGATAGTGGCTGTATCATTGAAATGAAACGGTTCATGCAGGTAAAACTTTTCCATCCATGCGGAGAGATCTTCTGCTGGAATACTGATACAACTGAGGGTATCGGGAATAAAATGATCGGCATACCATCGATACGTATTTACAGCCTTTTTCTCTTTTTGTGAAAACTCATATACACAACAGAAATCGGCTCTGTAAAACTCGCCTGCCAGACCAAGCGCCCATATTATGCCCTCATCGATTTCCCCCGGGGAAAGCTGAAGAAACCGTGTCGAAATCGTGCTGATCATCAGGTCGAGAGCAAGTTTATATTTCAGCTTGTTTCCTATTTCTTTATGTTCGGTGAAGAGAACCGATAATTTATTTATCTCACGGACGCTTCGTTTTCCTGCTTCTTCCGAAAGCTGACGGTAGTATTCAGCTTCCTCACGGATATCACGGAGCTGTTGTTCTGGTTCTTCATTCATGCAGCGGCGCGAACCTTTTTTTCCAGACATACACCTTACCCTTGTGCAAGAACGATCAATACGCCTGTCCAGTCAAGCCCCCTGCTTTTCCCGATGAAGGGGGCTATTTCGACTCCTGAGAAAAAACCAAACAACGGTGTCTGAGTCTCATTAAAAACTTTCTGAATTTCCGCGGCTTCTTCGGTGGCCGTATTTGAATTGCTGGCCGTCCGCCCCGCACAGTCGATATATATGCCGAGCACCGGTTTATGGCCTTTTCGAGCAATATCTGTCATCAATTCCGCAGAGTTTCTCCGGGCGGATTCTATCATTTCCCCCGTATCCCTGAGCATAAACTGAAATTCCGTTCCGTTCTCGAGATCGGATTCAAAAATACCAATTCCCGTGCCATCCGGCATAGCGCCGGTAATCAGACGCGTAACATAATTCGATTCACGCGGTATCCCGTATTTTTCACCATAATTCACACCGATCGACAGAAGCTGAAGCGGATGCTGTTTGCGCCATTCACGATCCCCATATATCTCATCGATCATCTGAACGGCAGAATTCCCGTCCACTTCGTAAATAATATCCCTTTCAATCCTGGTTATGGTATGATAAACACCATCGAGAGGAGTACAGCCGTGCATGATTCTGAAATATATTTCAAATGCCCCCCTCAGCATCAAACCGACCACATTCTGGTTGCTCACATAGGTACCACAGAACTGATATGTCGGATTGAATACATAATCGCCGATCAGTCCGGCTCCGAGGACAGGAACTCTCGATTTGAGCTTTTCCTCGATTCCCTCTATCAGCGGGGCTGAAGAATTGAGAATAGGCGGCGTGGAATCAGACGGGGGTTTTTTTACCGAATCGTAGAAGATCAGGAGGAGTTTATCATCAGGTTCGGGCAATATCTGCCCGGCAAGCACCTTTCCTGCTTTTTTTTCATCCCTGTCCAGATTTCCCGCCGCAGCAATCGTGTAACTGAGTTCGTCCGCCTGAATCGCCAGAACGCCTGACGGAAAACCATCATAAGATAATTTATCATTGGTGATAATGCCGAGAGATGAACCGCCAATAACCGGAACATCACGGCCGGTTACGGAACGGATACCGTTGCAAAAATCATGATGATCCATACATCCGCAGCAGAACGCAAGCAGAAAATCCGGCCGATCGATCGATCCGTTTTCCAGTGCCTGTTCGGTCGCTTTTTTCCCGGATTCGAAAAAATTCTGAATTGAACTGTATCCGATTCCGACTTTCATTTTAACCTCGGATGTAAAAAAATAAAAAAAAGAGCTAATTATTTTGATATAGATAAGATAATATATACAAATATGCAATCATAATTTCAAAAAAAATCATTACCCGGATTTATCACAACGTTCAACGATCCACAGATTCATAGAAACCTTTGAAGTAAATATCAGGAACATACTCGAATGCCTGATATAATGCCTTTCTTCCCTCTCCTGTTTACGGGAGGAATCGAGGGTGAGGGTTTATCTTGATGGCAGTACACCCTCCATGAATGACAGTCCCCTGTCATTTTCCGTTAAGGATCGAAAGGTCGGGCCGTAAAAGCCTGTTTATTTCGGGATCGTTCATATTTTCGGGTGTCGCAAGAGTGACACCGGTATCGATCCGTTTTTCGTACTGTTCCCCTTTAAGGCTCGCAACAGCGGTTTTTACACTCAGGTATCCCATGTTAAAAGGATTCTGAAGCACCAGTCCCTGTATTTCCCTTTTTTCGAGCGCCTCGATGAGTTTCTCCGAGGAATCAAAACCAACCAGAATGATCCTGCCTGCGAGCCCTCTGTCCTGAAGCGCCCGCAGACAGCCGAACGTTGTGGATTCATTGGGAGTGAACATCGCATCGACATCGTTAAAACGGTTGAGGAGATTTTCGCACGTCCGATAGGCGGTTTCTGTTGTCACACCGGCGTATTGATTGTCGGACAGCATGGTAATCCCCGGAAATGACGATCTGATGGTGGCGAGAAATCCTTCCTCGCGTTTCGTGGACCCTTCGCTGCCTTCGTGAACACGGACAAGTATGACATTGCCTTTGCCTCCCAGAAGGGCGCCGATACGGTTGGCGCCGATTACACCGCCCTGATAGTTCTCCGTGGAAACAAACGCGATATGATCATCCCCCTGAAGAGCCGAATTAAAAACAACTGTGGGAATACCCAGTTTCTTCGCTTCCCTGACCGGCAGCACGAGAGCACGGTCATCGAGCGGAGAGAGGACGATAGCGCTTATATGCGCCGCGATGAACGTCTCGACGATCTGAATCTGTTCGTCACGGTCGTCTTCCTTGAGCGGACCTTTCCATATGATGTTCACTCCCAGTTCCTGCGATGCCGTGACCGCACCGGCATGAATCGATTTCCAGAATTCATGGGTCGTTCCCATGGGTATAACCGCTATGGCGACCTGTTTATTTCCATCACCGGAGCCGCTGCAGCCATATAATAACATCCATGACAGAAGAACTGTATACGACAGGGAAAATAGTTTTCTCACACTTTTCTCCGTTTCATCAAAGGTAAATTGACAGGATATGGAATATAATCCATTACCCGCTGCGGCGAAACCGCCGGAATTCGTCTTTACAAAATTAAAAATACTCTGCTCTTTCCGAGATTCCAATGGCAATTTTTAATCCCGGGTGATGCACATTATTCATATAAACATTCGTTAAACATTCCACAATATATGATATGGCTCACACTATCATTTCATGTCGATCTTTATCTCATGGAATATATCATAATTAAATACAGCAAGATATTTGAAATAAGCGTATGGTTGCATTCATACTCAGGTATTTTGAAACACTATATACCTGTTAACCGATATACTCCGTTCAATGTATTAATATATATATATCGCATATAGTTGATTTATTTCTTGACATTATATCATATGACATATATTTTTATCAAATGAGGTGCATATGAAGCATTTAAATGATTTAAATATTATAATTGCCGCATTACCCGATCAAAACGGCCTCGTTTCAAACCGTGAAATTTCACGACATCCCGGTGCCTCCCTGACGACTGCCGGAGACAGACCTGTTCAAATATTCGAAAACGATAGAATGAAAATCGACGAGGTATTTGATACTGAGACTTTCGTTGTGCTCAGGAATATCGGTTTATATATCCCATTTCCTGCCAAGCGCCACTTGATGGGATGTAATGAAAAACCGACAAATAAAAAACATGCGGAAAAAGGAGGTTTTACCGGAAAACACTGATTAATGCATTCGGGGGTGTAATGCATTCGGGGGTGTAAAAAGAACATGTTTTTTTCAGGCTGTTCGAATGGGGGAAGTTATGCAGAAACGTGCTGTTTTTATCTGTATTCTGGCTTTTGCAACGGCTCAAGTGTTTGCATCAAATTTTTCACCGACCGTTATGACCATATCAGCCCCGGAAGTCATAAACTATAATTTTGACGGCAAATCAATTGATATTCCCATTACCGTCTCCGGGCCGCGCGGAAGTGCCATGTTCCTCGTTTTTACAAAGGATCAGGCCTCTAATATCAATATGATCCGCAACGGGTTTCTCGGATGGCACAGGGTCAACAAGGTTGATACCTGTTTGTATGTATCTCCGCTCAAAGATATGGATATCGGTAAAAATACAATAACATGGACCGGGAAAAATCAGGACGGTGGTACAGTTCCCGCCGGGGAGTATACCTATTACTTGTGGGGGTATGATTCGGTCAATCCACAACAGATCGTAAGCCGTTATCTCACGACCTCCTCCTGGAAAAATGATCGAATCGTCACCCATAACCCGGTCACGGGACAACAATTGGTCAAACCGGTTATCCATGGCGCATCGGGAGGCGGCAATGGTGATGAACTGTCATTGGTAACCCGTCAGAGATGGGAAATCGGCGGCGATCCCGAGGATCAGACACTCCTTGAGACGACTCAGATATGGTCGTATTACGATACCTGCAAAGATGTCCCTTCAATCTACAAAGACAATGAATTCTTCATTTTTATGAGCGACAACAATCTGATAGGACACATCAAGAAATTTGCGTATGTACCGAACGGCGAATCCATTCTGGACACCAAGTGGGCAAATAACGGCGAGTGTGTCTTCAGCACCGTAGGCAGCAATGGCTGGTGGCTGGTGAACCGGGATATGGAATATGGCGGAGAGGGTCTTATGGCTGCAACGAACACCGACATTTCGGGTAGTGCAACCATGTCAGAGCTTGTTTTTGTCGATATGGCGGAAGGTACGGAGCAGTTCAGAATTGATCTCTCCGAATGGTGGGTCAGCATTGAAAGCGGTGAGAAGGGCGGCCAGGCGTCTCAGGGCCCCATGTTTCTTGACTACAAAAACAACCTTATGTACCTCTCCACACACTGCGGCTGCTGGAAAGAGGTCATCGATCCTCATGCAGGGCATGATTATGAAGTTGACTATATGCGGTGGATGAACGGTAACGGCGATTATGTCGGCGACATGAACTTCATGGCTGATTCCGAAAGACCGTGGGTCTGCAACGACTATAGCTCCCCGCCGTTCATGCATAAGATTTCCGCCGACAATAACGGTTTTGTCAGCTTCGGGGTCAGTAACCTTGGCGCTGTAACGTTCGGTCTGATGGCGCCCGACGGAACCGGGCTCGGCTATTTTGCGTTTGCCGGCGCACCCGCGAAAACTGCAGAGGATTCAGGAATCGCAGTGTTTCTGACAACGGGGTCAGCATATGACGGATTCTACTGCGACAACAATATCGAAGGAAAAGAAGTGGATGGGAAAATTCCACGTATCAACGGAACCTGGTACCTGGCGGAAGATTCCTTCAAGGGCATCATAACCAATGCCCCAACTGCAGTTGATGAAAATGCTCCGGCTGCTTTTACTGTAAAGCAGAACTCTCCCAATCCGTTCAATCCGAGCACGACGATCAGCTTCACGATTCCGGAAGCCGGGAATGTGTCGGTTGATGTGTTTAACGTGGCCGGACAGAAGATAGACACGATTGCCAGTGAGTTCATGAGCGCCGGCAGTCATTCTATAACATGGAATGCGTCAGGATTCTCCGCCGGTGTATACTTCTACACCGTCAAATCCGGTGAATTCTCCAGAACCATGAAGATGACGCTGCTTAAGTAAGCAATTTGGTATTACACGTTGAAAAAAGGCCCGTTTCCTCCTCCCTTTATACGGGCCTTTTATATTTCTATGAATTTATTCGAAAAATCTTTTATTATATCGATAGTGGAAAGTATAATGTGAGATGTGAAAATAATCGATAATACCTGTTGGAATCATCGAAAAACCTGTTGTACGATGATGAGGTCATTTCAGATGGTTTTGTGTGGAGGTTCAGGAAGTGAACAGAAGAAAATTTATAGGCGCCGTGGCGCTCGGCAGTGTTGCGCTTCCCGGTGTCAATTTATACGATCTTGCTGATTCGGGGCGGGCTGACGCGCTGAGTTCCTCCGGCGGCATCGGTATCGAGGAGGGCCTCTATATCCTGGAAAAAGGGAAAGAGAAAAACATTCCGCCAGCAGTCAGGCCCGAAATCAGAAACAATCCCCGCGCGGTCTTTCTCATCGAAACCCATGTCGATGCAGTGAAAGACGGGGACGGTTTTTTCACCGAGGCTGTCCCGCAGCTTGCGGAGGCCGGAAAAAGCGCCGTATCCGATCTCTTTGTCAGGGGAACAGCAAAAGGCGGCTCGACTCTGCTGAAACCCAACCTCACCTATGTCGATCCCATATACTACAATCGTACCTGCGGTGTCATGACCTCCCCGGATTTTGTCGCGGGTTTCGCAGAGGGGCTGCGCACGCTGGGAAATACGAATGTCATAGCCGGAGAACGGATTGCGGGCGGCGCGAAAATGCACCGTGAGACCGGTGTGTATGCAGCATTCGATGAAAGGAATGTGAGCCTGATTGAAGCGTCCTACAGCAGGTTCGCTCACTACGGGAAAAATGAGCTCAACTGGGCGACAGCAGGAGATTCGATGGTCTGGAAGAAAATCCCGCACTGGCGTCCCATCGGCGATCCTGATAACACCCTCATAAACATCGCAACGCTGAAGGTACACGATATCGGTATCACCACGTTGACGGTTAAAAACCTGCAGGGAGCTGTTCCGGATGGGTATGGTCATTTTTGCGATCCCTGGGCGAAGGTGCCGATCAATTCCGTGAACTGGGGTGTCGATTTCAAGCGGGATTTTCATCAGGACTACCAGCAGCGCGTCGAAGCCTCATTCAGAAAGCATCTGGCTGCGGGTTACAAAAACCTCGATTACGACAACCTCTATGCACAGTATCTGGAGAAGGGCGGATGGGATGCCTTCAGAAAGATCAGGAATGATATGAAAGCGATCGATGCGTTCCTCCCGGGGAATAATTACCGGTATCCGGACATCGACAACCTCATGCGCCTCGAACAGTGGCTCCAGCGCGGTCTCGATAATGCGGCCGTACTGAATCCGGCGCTCAACATCATCGAGGGAATCATCGGTATGGATGGTTATCAGCATGGTTCGGGCGGCATAGGCGCCGACTATCTCTGCAATATTATCGTTGCCGGAGTATCGCCTTATGAGGTTGACGCCGTGGGTACATATATTATGGGGCACGATCCCCGCGAGGTTCTCTACACTCGCGCAGCGAAGGAACGCGGGCTCGGCGAGTGCGATGTGAGTAAAATCGATATATACCGGATCAGGAACGGGGAAATCGTTCCGGTGAAATCCCCCTCCGAGATCAGGCGGTTCAGCCTGGGTGTCAATATGCACGGCACCGATAAGAACGAACGTATGATATGGTAGTTTACGGGGTAACAGTAAGTTTGCCGGTGATTATACTGTGACATCGGACAGCGTCCTGCCGAACGTGTTTCGGCATCTGTTCAAATAAAAATTTATTCAATATCCACAGGATCAACAGTTGTTGATTTACAGAATATGCAGTCCAATGGAGGTGAGAACCATGAAGAAAATCGCCCTAGTCGCATGTGCCGGATTACTGGTTCTGGTTACAACACTATTCGCCCAGGAGCGCCTCGTGCCATCCTATGAGGAGGGGGCGCCCTATGTCAACGAACATCCCGACCGGGTTCCGAGCGTGTACCCCTATGTCAATACTTGGAAGAATTCGCCGGTCGCCATCGGGCACGGCGGATTTACCGAACAGGCGTTTTTTACCAGGGGCGATCCGGAAAAACCACAGATAAAGGGTGCGGTGCTGAAGTATATCAGGGCATACAACCACGGATTTCTCTACGGTAATGAAAAAACCCAGCCGACGAAACATAACAACGAGCAGGTCGTGTTTTATGTCATGAAGGGAACCGGGGCGGTAACATCCGCCGAAAAAACCGTGCCGATCGCCGAGGGAAGCGCGGTGTTCATTCCCGTGAACGTTGAGTACTCGTTTGTCAATACAACAGGCGACCCCATGGAGGTGATTATCATCGTCGAGGGAATCCCGAAGGGCTTTACCCCGAAAAAAGTTATGTCGGTAAAGAGTTATTATGATCCCGCACCGGGTTTCTGGGGCAACTATGTCACACATGATCTCTTCAGCAGCGCTGACGGGCTCGCCGAACCGATGAGCATTTTTGTGGTGACGGTCGACAACTTCAAGAGCGGAGTGGCTCACTACCATATCGAAGGGTGTGAGGAAATATGGACCAAGGTCAAGGGAGAGGAAAATATCCTCATGCTCGGAAAGACCATGCTCCGCCAGGATGTCGGGGAGGCGTTCCTCGCTCCGACCCTGATACCACACAGCGTCATCAATCAGACTGAGTCACCCATGGCATGGCTCTACATGGGGAACCGTCACGACAAGCAAAAATAAAGGCCGGATATTTCATGTAGTCATCGATAAGACGGATGAGTGAAGCTCCCTGCCGATAAAGCGGGGGGCTTCATATGACCCGTCATTTTCATGTAATAACAGCGGTTGTCCGTTATAATCATTTTTTTGTTCGCGGAGGTTGCCGTAATGAAAAAATCCGGTCTTTTGACAATATGCATCGCTGTGGTAATGATCATGGCAGCTCTGCCCTGCTGGCCGGAAACGGGACTCGATGGCAGAAAGCAGATCGTGCTCGATGGAAACATCGCGTCGGTCAGTGTCGATATCGCGGGAGGATCGATCGTTGATTTTCACCTAAATAAACAGGGGCTCAATCCGCTTCATTGGAATTATCCGGAAAAAGGGGATACGAAACCGCGCATGATGGGCCATTTCATCTGTTTCGACCGTTGGGGCCCGCCATCGGATCAGGAGTTGAAAAATGGCATGCCGTTCCATGGAGAGGCAACGCAGGTTGAATGGAAAATCCTTTCCCGGCCGCAAAAAACCGGCAACGCAGTCAATGCGGTAATGCTCTGTGAGCTCCCGATTGGCGGCATGACCCTGAAACGGACCATGAGCCTTTGTGAAAATGCCCCTGTACTCATGGTGAAGGAAGAAATAACCAACACAAATAAACTGGGAAAAGTCTATAACATCGTCCAGCACCCGAGCATAGCGCCGCCGTTCCTCGATGAATCGGTGATTGTCGACTGCAATGCATGGAAAGGCTTTATTCAGGATAGCCCCTGGCCACATATCGAGGAACCGGTCATCTACTGGCCGGCAACCGCGTATAAAGGCAGTCTGGTCGATTTTCGCCGCCTGGGCGGTGATCATAATCCCGATGTTGCTTCGTTTGTGTTTGCCGACAGCCTCGATTACGGCTGGGTTACCGCATGCAATCCGGAGAAACGGCTCATGCTCGGATATATCTGGAAACTGTCGGATTATCCATGGCTCGATATATGGCGGAACAGCGCCGGCGGTAAACCGGATGCCCGGGGGCTTGAATTCGGCACAACCGGTCTGCACAGGCAGGTCGGCGACATGATGGCCAAGGGAAAAATCCTCGACCGCCCGCTCTTCGAGTACTGTGATGCAGGCCAGACCATCACAAAGAGCTACGTGGCTTTTATCACGGAAATTCCCGCCGGTTACAAAGGCGCGGAGGCTGTCAGTTATTCCGCTGATTCGATTGTCATCCGTGAGCGCGAATCGACGGAAACGAGGGATATCATCATTAATCTGAGGTAGGGGCAATTCATGAATTGCCCCTGCAACACATCAATGTAATCCGCAAAAATCGGCGTTCTATTTTTTAATTTTTTGAATTATATCATGAATTACCTGTATTATATGCTCATCGCTTTCATTTCAGCCCCATAATCATGATTACTCCCTTCCGGCTTTATGTATCATCCTTTTTTTTCAAACAAAACAGGAAGCCCGATGAATTAGTGCTTTTCTTTTCTTCATTATTTTCACATAATAATCCTGTACATAATAACTGCAAACACCACCGGAGGAGGATTTTCTCATGAAAAATCCCAGTTCCCTTATGCTCATTGTTTTCATGCTTATCACTGCTGTCCAGGTTTGCTGGTCCGAAACCGGAATCGAGGGAAGAAAGCAGGTCGCCCTCAAGGGAAAAGCCGCTTTTGTGGGAGTCGATATTGCCGGCGGGTCGATTGTTGACTTCCACCTCATACAGCAGGGTCTCAATCCACTCAACTGGAACTACCCCGAAAAAGGCGACCTGAAACCGCGTACCATGGGTCATTTCATCTGCTTTGACCGGTGGGGCCAGCCATCCGATCAGGAATTCAAGAACGGCATGCCGTTCCATGGCGAAGCCGCGCAGGTGGAATGGAAAGTGCTCTCGCAGCCCCGCAAAACAGACAATACCATTACTGCGGTGATGCTCTGCGAGCTCCCGATGGGGGGTATGACCCTGAAACGGACTTTGAGCCTTTACGAAAATGCGCCGGTGCTCATGGTAAAAGAGGAAATCACCAACGTCAATAAACTGGGAAGAGTTTACAACATCGTCCAGCACCCGAGTATCGCGCCTCCGTTCCTCGACGAATCGGTACTCGTGGACTGTAACGCATCCAGGGGATACATGCAGGAAAGCCCCTGGCCAAATCCCGAGGAACCGGTCATCTACTGGCCTGCAATCGCCTATAAGGGGAAACTGGTCGATTTACGGCGTCTGGCGGATGATCATAATCCCGCTGTTACCTCGTTCGTGTTCGCCGACAGCCTTGATTACGGCTGGGTAACCGCGTGCAACCCGGGAAAACGGCTCATGATCGGATATATCTGGAAGCTGTCCGAGTATCCCTGGCTTAATATCTGGCGTAATTCGCCGGAGGGCAAACCGGCTGCGCGGGGCCTCGAGTTCGGGACAACCGGCCTCCATAAGCCCTTCGGGGATATGCTCGCTAAAGAGAAAATCTTCGGACGGCCGATTTACGAATACTGCGACGCCGGTCAGACCATCACTAAAAGCTATGTGGCGTTTATCACGGAAATCCCTTCCGATTACAAGGGCTCGGGGGCTGTCAGCTACATTGCCGATTCAATTGTCATTCAGGAACGTGAATCGACAAGAGCGCGGGATATCACTATTAAATTGAAATGATTTTAACAAAACGATTTACCGTTCAATGACATCCGAACTTCACAAGGAATTGTCGCTGAATTACCGGAGCACACGGGGAGAACCGCAATGAAATACAAAACGGTGTTGTTCTTATCAATGGCTCTTGTAATGCTCAACTCATCATACGGGGGAGAAGAATTAAATCTGAGTGAGAGACATCCCAATGAACCTGCAGACTATACATTCAATAAAAGATTTTCATACGAAAATTCAATGTTCCGTGTCCGTCAGATCAGGGAGTTTATGGATAATATTCATACGCTCCTGGAGAAAAAAGGCGCTTCCATTTCACCTGAAGAATCAAAAGTTCAGGGCAGCATCGGGTTTGAATTCGTGAACTGGATTGGCGCTGTCGAGGGAACACTGAAAAAACAGGATTATATGATAAAAAAACTGGAATTCGAGTGTGCCGCAATGAAATACAAAACAGGAGAAATATCAAAGGACGAACTGGAATCAAAAGAAAAACTCTATAAACAGTCTGAAAACGATTTTAAATCCTTCTGGGATTCCTTTATTATTATTGATTGAACGCACTGAAGAATGATCCGTGGTTTGGAAAAAAGCGATGAATGCATAAAACCGGAATCCGGCCATCCCTTCAATTATATAGAAATAAACGTTCATACCGGTAATTGAATGCCAGAGATCATGTTACTCTAAAAAAACAGAAAGAAGGGTAGTATGGCAAAGGCCAAAACAGGCGATACGGTTAAAATCCATTATACGGGCACACTCGATGACGGCACCGAATTCGACAGTTCCATCGAGCAGGAGCCGCTGGAATTCACGATCGGACTCAGTCAGGTGATCACCGGTTTCGAAGATGCTGTTGTCGGCATGAATCCCGGAGAATCGAAAACCTTTACCGTTCCCATGGAAGATGCGTACGGTCCGCGCCGTGAGGAAATGGTCGCCATCGTGGGAATGGACCAGTTCCCGGAAAATATTCAGCCCGAAATAGGCCAGCAGTTCCAGCTCAGTCAGGAAGACGGGACAGCAATCGTTGTCGTGGTGACCGATATTACCGACACGGACGTGACACTGGATGCAAACCATCCGCTCGCGGGTGAAAATCTGACGTTCGACATACAGCTCATCGAAATAGCATAATACTCCGCTTCCCGGATGATGAATGCCTGTTGTGCTGCCTGTCCTGAATATAAAGGATTGTAATGAACATGGAGAGATACCGGTGAAAACGAGACAGCCCGTACTTTCTACGGAACGTCTGATCCTGAGACCATTTACAATGGATGATGCTCCGATTGTCAGACAACTGGCGGGGGAATATGAAATCGCTGTAAACTGTCTCTGTATTCCCCATCCTTACGAAAAAGGCATGGCGGAGTCATGGATCAGCACACATCCGGATATATTCGATAAAGGCGAGTTTGCCGGCTTTGCAATCGAGCTTCGCGCCGGGCAAAAGTTCATAGGATCGATCAGCCTGACCATCAGCCAGGAACATGAAAAAGCTGAACTGGGTTACTGGATCGGCATGCCCTGGTGGGGAAATGGATACTGCACCGAAGCAGGCCGGGCAATTATTCGGTACGGCTTCATCGATTTGGGGCTTAACCGTATATTTGCCGGGCATTTTTCACGGAATCCCGCGTCGGGACGGGTCATGGAGAAGCTCGGCATGACATTCGAGGGATGTATCAGGGAACATGTAAAAAAATGGGGGAATTTCGAGGATGCAAAATTATATTCGATTCTCCGGAGAGAATACGAACAGATATAGAGCAATTCAAGCCCGGAACAACATCCGTAAAAATGTTTTTATTCAAAAATCAAGATCATGAAAAAGTAAAAAATCTACGATCAAATTATGGAAAATATACTGAACATCAAGCCCCACCATTTTATCGATATCATAACACGGTACGGCGAAGGAACCATTTCCGAAAAGCCCCATCCCTACGGTCATGCGCTCCATCTTGTCAGTGCCCGGATTCTGGATAACCGCCGGATTATCCTGCGGATTGAGCCCGGAGCCGACGATATCTGTACACCATGCCTTCATAACATCGATGGCAAGTGCAACGATACGATCGATACCTCCAACCGCCCTCAGGCGCCCCCATCGAAAAACGCATGGAACCTTCTCATCGACCGTCGCTGGTGTGAGCGTCTGGAAATCGGTGCGGGCGACATCATGTCGGCACAGGAGTTATGCGCACGTATCCGTGATAAAGCGGGAAACATTACCGATATTTACCGTGAAATTCCCGAGGGCCTCACAAGGGAGCGCGAACGGAAACTGAATGATGGCATCAGAAAGTATCTTTATGAGTAATGAAACCATTTAACCCGATCTATTCACAAATTTTAATAGAACACGGATTTTCGCGGATTTGGATTTTATATATCATTGGTAATAACGTCGACATTAATTGTAACTAAAAATAGTATTATGCCTCTTTGTGCCCTTGTGTCTTTGTGGTAATATATTTTCATGAATAATCCGGGTTAAGAAACATTTTATTTATAGCGGTTTTCGATTTCTTCTTCCATTCGCAGGTGAAGAACCGGTGATAAGGTAGGGAGTACAACCGGGTATCATGTAACTTCTTTATCAGTCGGAAAAAGGCATATAATTCCAGAAATCACTTGCTTCCGGTATGCCTTTTGTTTTACTCTTTATACGATGTTTTTGAAAGCCGGATCAATATTCTTTTTTGCTCATCCATTTTTTCCATACAAGGGATATCTGCGCCATGCCTCGTACCTACAGTACCGGGATTACGATAAAAATTATACAGAACAGCGCTGTTTCTCCCGATCTCGACAGTCTGATCCGCGCCGGACTTGTGGAATGTTATCCGAAAGACAGCGACCATTTCTCACATCAGCGGGCATGGCATTCCGAACCGTCGTGGATTGTCTGTGCTTTTTCCCCCGATGGTACTGTGGCGGCGCATGTCGCCATCGTTGAACGTGAGGTTTTGGTCGGCGGGACAAAGATTCCTGTCAGAGTTGCCGGCCCCCAGGGAGTGTTCGTACGCCCACCCTGGCGTAAAATGGGGCTGTCGAACATCATCATGGAAACCGCCAGGGAAGAATCATGCAGACAGGGATTGGAGGCCGGTCTCCTGTTCTGCCGTCCCGAGCTCGAAACAAAGGTTTACGGCAGGATGGGTTGGAAAAAAGTGAATTCGGCAGTGTTCATGAGCGATGATTCGGGACGGACGGTCCCGATTGATTCGAAAAGCATTGCCATGGCCATACCGATCGCTATTGAACAATTTCCGGCCGGAGACATCGATCTTCAGGGCCCTGACTGGTAACGTCACAGAGGACATCATACAATTCACACCTTCTTACAACGGACTGAAACATGGCTATAGGAAAACTGACCGGTATCGATCTTTTTATTGTCATCCTGTATCTCGTCGGCATGGTCTGGGTGGGAACACGGCTGGGACGTTTCATCAAGGACGACCGCGACTATTTTCTCGCCGGGAGGAAACTCCCCTGGTGGGCAATCGGGATGTCGATGGTTGTTACGGATATCAGTGCGCTCGATTTTGTGGGAGTCGCCGGTGCAGCGTATCTTTACGGGATTGCCATGGCAAACTTCGAATGGATCGGCTGTATTCCGGCCATGATCGTCGGCGCATTCGTATTCATCCCTTTTTACTGGCGCACCGGGGTATTTACCATCCCTGAGTTTCTCGGGCGGCGGTACAACCAGTTTGTCCGGACGTTTGTCGCTCTTATTGTCGGATTCTTCATGTCGTTTCTCCTTGGTGTTTTCCTCTATACCGCGGCCAAAACGATGTTAATTCTCATGGGCTGGCCGATATACGTCTCAATTCTTGTAATCGCCTGTGTTGTCGGTGTTTACACTTTGATGGGCGGCCTCGCGGCAGTCGTATACACCGATGTCATCCAATGCATAATCATGTTCGCCGGTAGTTTTGTAATCCTGATTATCGCCTACGTGAAAATCGGCGGATGGGGAGAAATGGTCGGTCTGGTGACTTCGATGGGCGAACGGTATGCGCACCACTTCGAGCTGATGGTTCCCATCGACAGCCCGACTCCGTACGGATGGGCCGGAATCCTGTTCGGGCTGAGCTTCGTGCTTTCCCCCGCTTACTGGCTCGGCAACCAGGCGATCGTTCAGCGCACACTCGGCGCCAGAAGCGAGTACGAAGCCAAAAAGAGTGTCCTCTGGGGAGCTTTTCTGAAACTGTTCATACCGTTTATCCTCGTAGGCCCCGGACTTGCCGGAATAATCCTCTACCCGGGTCTCGAAAAGAGTGATGATATCTATCCGACGATGGTTCACGACATCCTTCCACCAGGACTGACCGGCCTCGTGTTCGCGGCTTTTCTGGCTGCACTCATGTCGAGCATCGATTCATACCTCAACAGCGCGGCCACGCTCTGGACGAAGGATATCTATCAGTCCCTGTTCGCACGTAACCGTTCGCACCGTCACTACATGATTGTGGGGAAAATTTTCATTGCCACTTTTATTGTCATCGGTGTATTGCTTGCACCGATAGCAGGCCGTTTCCCCTCCATTTACGGTTACTTTCAGACCGTATTCAGTTTCTTTCAGGGGCCTCTTCTGGCGATAATAACACTCGGTTTGTTCTGGAAACGGGCCAACAGTATCGGGGCATCGGCGGGGCTCATCCTCGGCGTTGGGACATCGGTTACCCTTTTCTGGGTACGGGGCGAGGTTTTCACCGCGCCGGAACCGTTTCTCTACATAGCATGGTGGGCTTTTGTCGCTTCTCTCGCCATTACAGTGGTCGTGAGTCTTTTAACAAAACCGGATACCGCGAGAAGCTTCAATATATTCTCTATACCTGCCGAATCGGCGGAAGGAGAAGACAGGCCATGAAACATATAATCGCAGCACTGCTCAAGCCGTTCGCGGACTTCATGTATACCTCTGTGCTTTTAATTCCCATGAGTGTTGTCCGTGGATTCGTTTTCGGAATTATCATTGCGCTGGCGATATGGGTGATCAGCCTGCCCGCCCAGCTTCCCGAAGCCGCTGACGGAAGCAAGAAAACCATTCTGAGCGATCTCAGACTTTTTGCGATCGGGGTGCTCGCCCTGCAGGCACTGCTCTATATAATTTTCTGATATTAACGCACACACGAAATTACCGTAACTGACCATAAAACGGAACATACGACAGAGTTTATTACAAGGAGCATACAATGCACGTCAAACATTACCTCGATGTAGAGGCGAAACCGGTCGGCGAGGGCGCGAAGAACACCACCATACGATGGCTCATCGCCGGGCCGGAAGGCGCTCCGAACTTTTACATGCGCCTCTTCGAGATCGGGCCGGAGGGAAACACTCCACACCATGCACACCAGTGGGAGCACGAGGTCTTCATCCTCGAAGGCCAGGGAAAACTCGTGGGAGACGGGGTTTCATTTCCCCTCAAACCCGGCGATTCGGTTTTTGTTCCCGGGGGTGAAAACCACCATTTCGAGAGCGCAGGCGGAAAAACCATGAAGATGATCTGCCTTGTACCCGTTACAAAGTAACCCTGCGCCGGGAGAGGAACATATGACATCGCTGCCGGTGTTCGGGGGATTTCCGAAAGAATGTGTCACGTTTTTCGAGCAGTTGTCAAAAAACAACTCCACTTCATGGTTTCAGCGCCACAAAAAGGATTTTGACATGTTTGTTCTGGAGCCGGCCCGTCTGTTTGTCACCGACATGGGCGACCGTCTCCGTTTCATATCGCCCAGGATCAACGCCGATCCGCGGGTCAACCGCTCGCTGTTCCGCATCAACCGCGACACACGGTTCAGCAAGGACAAAACACCCTACAAAACACACCTCGGAATCTGGTTCTGGGAAGGCGCGGGCCCCCGCATGGAAGCCTCGGGGTACTACTTCCATATCGAACCGGGTACGCTCATGCTCGGCACAGGTATATACTGTTTCACCAAGCCCCAGCTCGACCGTTACCGTGACTATGTCGTGCATAAAAAGCACGGGGCAGAGCTTGCACAGATAATCGGGAGTATAACCTCATCGGGCGGCTGCACTCTCGGCGGGAGCCACTACAAACGTGTTCCGCGCGGATTCGATCCGACCCACAAAAACGCCACCCTCCTCCTCCACAACGGCCTTTATGCAGGTATCGAGACAAAAATCCCCGAGGAGCTTTTTTCGGAGGAGCTGATAGACTGGTGTTTCGAGCGGTACAGCCACATGGCGCCCCTCCACAACTGGCTCATGAAGATAACGAGGTAGTCCCTGTTTCGAATTGCATATATATACTGTCCGGGGGATTCATTCTGTTATGGGAAGCAGATGCTGCAACGTTTCATCACCCTCTAAATATCGAGCACGACGGTCGCGCGCCATTCCTGACCGCACTGTTCGAGGCTGAACCGGTGGTAGGTCACCGCCTTGACATCCGCGTTGAGCTCGTGCCTCTCCGGATTTATCTCCTCGCCATACACCTGTGCGACAAGGTTCCACATGTCGCCGGTCTGTTCGATACCGAGGCGCTCAACCCTCAGGAAAAGCCGCTGGGCATCCTTAATGAATACAAGCTCTTCGAGGAAGCGGATGAGGAGCATTCCGAGTGATTCGGCTTCACACCGGATGGTCCGCCGTTCACGGCCTGCGATGGTTTCGAGGTTCTCCACCATCACGTTCAGAAGGGCGTCCGCGGCGGCGATAAAAAGCTCCTCCAGAGAAGCGCCCCACGCCTCGAACGCGGCATCGGCTGTCGCTATATCGTCAAGGTAACGGTATGGCATGGGCTGTAAATAGTGACGATTGACGATTTTAGTCCCAGACTTGATCGGGGATCGATTTTATTGTATCGGCGATCAAATAATGATTCCAGTATTTGGAATAGATGCCGAATCAAGGTCGGCATGACGTCATCCACTATTTAATCCCCGGAGTAATGCTATCACCCACCTTCACCTCATCCCTTGATATTCCCGATGGGGGTGAATCTGACAACACGCCTGCTGATGCCCGCGTGCTCGGTCGCCGCAGCCACATCGTCGATGTTCTTGTATGCGCTGCCCACCTCTTCGGCGAGACCGGAGAAGGATGCGGTGCGGATATAGATTCCGCGGTCGTCCAGATCGCGCTGGAGCTGTTTGCCGTTATAGAGCCGTTTCGCCTTATTGCGGCTCATCGTCCTCCCGCTGCCGTGCGCCGTGGTAAAGAATGTCTGATCCCCGCTCTTCATGCCGGTGAGGAGATAGGAACCGGTTTCCATGCTGCCGCCGATAATGACCGGCTGACCCGTTTCCTGGTAAATCTTCGGGAGCGAGCTGTTACCCGGGGCGAAAGCGCGTGTCGCACCCTTGCGGTGGACGAGAACCTCACGTTCGGCGCCGTCGATGACATGCCGTTCGAGCATGGCGGTGTTATGCGCGATGTCATATATCTGGTGCATTCCCATATCGAGCGGGTCGCGGCGGAAGATTTCGGAAAACACCTCGCGCACCCGGTGCAGGATAACCTGACGGTTGACATAGGACATGTTGATGGCGCATTTCATGGCGGCGAAATAATCCTGCCCCTCCTCGGAACGAAAGGGAGCGCAGGCAAGCTCACGGTCGGGGGTGACGATGCCGTACTTTTTCCCCATCACCGTTATGAAGGTGTGGAGGTAATCGGTCGCCACCTGATGCCCGAAACCGCGGCTGCCGCAGTGGAGCATGACCATGACCTGGTCGGGCATGGTTATTCCAAATTTTTCGGCGAGCTCACGGTCATAGATATTTTCGGGTTTCGCCACCTGGATTTCGAGGTAATGGTTCCCGGAACCGAGCGTCCCGATCTGTTTGTACCCGCGCTCGACCGCCTTGGTGCTCACTTTCGACGCATCGGCTCCATCGATGCAGCCATGCTCCTCGGTGCGTTCGAGGTCATCCTCCGTGCCGTACCCGTTTTTGACGCACCATGCTGCACCGGTCTCGACCACGCCGCGGAAATCGTCCCGCGATATCCTGATAAATCCCGAGCTGCCCACGCCGGCGGGAATACGCTCGAACAGCCTGTCCACGAGCTTCCGGAGATGCGGTTTCACCTCGTCATACGTCAACCCGGTCCGCAGGAGCCGCATGCCGCAGTTTATGTCAAACCCGATGCCGCCCGGGGATATGACACCCTCACAGGGGTCGACAGCCGCGACACCGCCGATGGGAAACCCGTATCCCCAGTGACCGTCCGGCATGCAGAACGCATGACTGACAATTCCCGGCAGCATCGCCACATTGGTAACCTGCTCGAAGACGCCGTCATCCATTTCGCCGAGCAGCTTCCCGGAAGCGTAAATACGGGCCGGGACGCGCATGCCGGTTTTATACCCGACCGGTATCTCCCAGACGTTTTCGGCGATTTTTTCGATTATATCCGGTGCGGCCATAGTCTCATACCCTTTTTTTCACGAGAAATTCATAACATTAAATAGAACGCGGATTTACGCGGATCGGGCGGATTTACGCGGATTAATTTTTTTGTAAACTGTCCGAATCACATGAAAAAGTTGAGGATACACTGACGCGCCCGGCAGCAGATCTGAGTCTCCATCTCGAATTGTATCCGGCTGTCGAACTCATACGCGAATGTGGTGTATTCGGTTCTGCAAATACGGTTTCCCACCAGGGAAGAGTATTTCTCACGGCCGACTTTCACCATCGTATTGTGCCAGGGACAGCCGTCTATGATAACTGAAAAACCGCCGTTTTTACCGGTTTTGGTATGAAATTCGAAACCCTCGAGCCGGAGCTTCGTTTCGAGACACTCACGGAGCGCATCGATCCCGTCGCCCACATTCCCGAAAGATTTCAGCATCCGCGCCTGAATCTTGGGAAGCACCTTCCAGACCTCGTTGTCAACATCGAGCGCGGCATCGAACCCGTACTTTTCCTCGACCTTCATAAACCACAGCCCGTCGACCGCGGTATAGTTCCGGTGATGATATTCGCCGATCTGTTTTTCGCTCAGTTCAATCATGGCAGCAGTCCTCATGGAACATAATGGTTACGGGCACATTTATGTCACGGACGTAATACAACGGTAATATACATCGAGGACGGGGAAAAATGCCAGAAAATACCGAGAAAAAGACTTGAACCGGGATTTACAGGATTTACAGGATTACCATGATTAAAAACGGGGAATCTTTATACCGGATTGTGGTAAAAAAACGAAGGGACCCTCCTGCCCTCCGGGCATCCTCCCTAATAGGGAGGACACGGCGAAGCCGAGGAGGGTCAGGTTTTGAAAGTGGAGAACGTTGAAAGTTACTCTATAGAATTCACAATAGGTTTCAGTATAAGAATTTGTTTCCAAAAGTGTTCGTTACAGTCGTATGAATTCTGCCCTTCGATTAGATTCCACACGGTCCGCAAATTCCGCCATACCGACATCAAAAAAAGAATGACTGGTATAGATATTACTAAACGCCAGACGCCTTTAAGAATTATAGTACTGGTCACTATACACATACTCGATATAGTAAAGAAAGTTAAGTAGGAAATAATCCAGTATGGGTGAGAGGTACGTAGCAGAAGCATATTACACAATCCATGAGGCCAAGGATTTTCCAACTGCTTTTTAGGAAAGGCAAGTGTACCAGCTTGCTGTCTGCTCCTGAATTCGCAAAGTGCATTTTCCCAGCCCATGAAGTTGTTTGCCTTATAATGTCCGAGGATTACTTTCTCCAGAATTCTATAATACCCAACAATGCGAGTGATGGTTGTTGCCTTGTCAAAGAATACCCACCATGAGGGAAGCAACACAATAAGAGGGAGCAAGAAAACGACTCCCAGAAACGTGGTTTGAATTAGAGTGGTTGCGAGACCAAGTATCGCACCGGTTGCAGTGATGGACGAAGCAAGAAAGGTAATCTGGCAGCTTTTCAGGTTGTGCAACTCGTCCCGGAGTGCTACTCGTTCTTTTTCACAAAAATCACGCACATTCATTGTACGCGTTCCATCTTTCTCAGTTTATGATTTTTCCCATGACAGCAGGAAACCAAACGGCCACGTTCAGCCGTACGCGGAGCGCGTCGGTTGTAACTTGGTTTTAGCCACCAACCATGGATTGATAACATGAATATTGGTATTACTTATAACATACTGTTAAATAAATCCAAATTGATTGTAACAATGCAAGCACATACACAATGATAAACAAGAAAATAACGACGATAGATATAAACCTTGCACGTGCTATACGCGAACACCTGCTCATCTGAAATTTTGTCGTTTTACCATCTAACTCGAATGTGACAGACTGCCCGTCTGCAAAGATGCTACCCCTTGAGGCTGTCTTTATTACATGGCGGAGAAACCGTTCTTCCAATTCCCGTGCAGAATTTACGTAGTAGTCTTGATAATCGAAACCGCGTTTCGTGATAAATAACCACATTATACACATAATAATACCAACTATAGACATGACAAATGATATTGAGAGCATAGCATGTTCGCTTGTCACAACCAATCCAATGATGGCAAGAATAATGCTGTTTGCAACAATCATTACGTTGAAGCGAGCCCAGGTCTGTTCGCTTTCGGAGGTCCAAAGACTCACTGCTACT
Source organism: bacterium (assembly GCA_021372535.1). Taxonomy (NCBI): domain Bacteria; species bacterium. Next base: position 8,903 of record JAJFUH010000089.1, on the reverse strand, counting down.
TGATAGCCGACACGAGCATGCTCGATTGTAGTCTCGTCAGGCTGTTGTGTAATTGATTCCGCATCGACCATTCTATCCTCCAATCTGTAGAAATGTTTTGGATCTATCCGTACTAGTTTTGTAACTCCTTCAGCATTCTCACAGTTGACTGATACATCTACCATAAATGGTTCAAATTTCCCATCATTAAGTAGCATTCTGATCCAAATAGTGATATTGTCATCGTTGTTCCAAAACGGCAGATTGGAATTGGAGAGGAGCAGGGTGTCGGCAAATTCAAGCAATCGAAGTTCAGTTTGTGAATTGAATAGATTTGAATTGAAAGATAAGACATATTTTTCGCCAACCTTTTGCGGGTGTTGTTTCTCAAGAGGAAGCCTAAACGTCAAAGTGGGTTTCTTTAAAGTAAATCCCGAGGTGTTCGTAATCTTAAAATGAACTTTATGTGATTTAATTGGATATGGAAAGCCCTCATATTTGGTTTGTAGGTCGTTGGGTAACTCGCTTTTATAGTAAAAGCCAATGTTATTTGGATCAATGTTCTGTTCAATTTTAACTTTAACTTTTTGGGCCTTTGGATCCGCAGCCGACAGGGCTATAGTAGCAGCTAATAATGCGACAAAGACAGCGGCACTTTGAATAGCATTGCCAATTCGAGTATCTGATCCGAGAGGTGAGACGATAACGTAGTATTCGAATGCAATTGCCATGAATATTAGAATTGCCACGATGAAGATATATTTGGTTTTCACTATTCTCTCATTTCTCAAATCATTTGTGGGCTAAGCATCTCTTTATTCAATTCAGCGACTAACGGTGTGCGCTTGAGTGGTGAACGAACTTATCATATACCAGCCTGATTGAAGGATTTAGCGAGTTCGGCCATTCAAAGTGATTGTTAGGCCGTGATATGTGAAAAGTGATCACAGTAGTTAGTTAATGACCGCAATGATTGGAAAGGCATCATAGAATACGAGCAGCCAAAAGGAAGCAGCGGGGTTGTCTACTGCCTGGCCCCACGCATACCAGAAGACCCCTTCTTGAATATTCTTGCTCTCCGAGCCTGCCAAGAGTTGCTCAACCTGTTGCCTCTTCTGGTGTATAGTATCAGGATCACTGATTACTTCAATGTGTCGATCATCAGGCAGCCGGGTACCAGTGTCATATCGGTAAAGGCCTTTGATGTAGCGTATTACTACTCTATTGAACCTCACTGTATCAATCCTGTAGGCTGGAACTGTACCAAGGTAGATACCGGCAGATGATATGACTTCGATTTTAAAAAAGGAGCTTAGCGTTCTCTCGGCGTATTTGCGCTTCTTAGATTTTGTCGCCGCCCTATACATTGCTGCAAGTTGATCCTTCGCTTGAGGTTTGTCTGCTACTGCATAGTACTTGACGACGGTATCGCGAAAATACTCGTCATCGTCTGAAGCGCCTTGGTTGCACTGTGCGCAGGACTTCACGGTTGGCAATTCCAATGGCTTGGGATCCTTAAATATACTCTTTGGCGGGACGTGGTCGTCGGTCGCAGCTTTAAACTGGCCGCAGTATGCGCACTCGAAGGTACTCAACTAGGACTCCAATGTTTGCGAACCAACTATTGTTTTATAGTTATGATAATACCCCTGTACTACTAAAATGAAATATGACGAAATGCCACGTTATCCTGAATGCTTTATTCTATAGAGAGATTCATAATACCGTGAATATTTATTTATGTTTACTATGCCCACCACAATTGAGAATATGAGAAATGAGCATGTATAAATATCTGCATATATATTGCTAAAATATGATTTTGTCAAGTAAATAAAAAATGGGGGGTGTCTTTCCCGCACACCCCCGTTCCCTACCCACTCACTTGAAATGCCTTAAAAGCATGGTTCCCTTCGTGTCGGTTCCGCCGTCCCCGCGGAGACTCACCCTGAGCGTATAACGCCCGAGTCCACTGCATGCGATTGTTCGCTGCTCCATGGTTGGCGTAATTCCTCATGACCATTCCCACGCATTGGCTGGTTTCTTTGTCCGAATGAAGGGCGCAGTGTACTCATCTCACACAATGTCAATCGCATACATACCACCGAGCCCCTCAACCATGCGTCGAACCAATTCCGTGCCGATTCCCTGCCCATGGTATTAGGATAGGACTTCAAGGAGAGGGATATACGCGTAAAAAATCCCATCTGATAGTGCATTGATGAACCATACAACGATCTCCATCAAGTACCAGCAATTCCAAATAGCTGGAATAAAGATTCTCCATGTGCGTGCAGGCATTGAGATGCTAAGGCCAATCGAAAAAGAATCCAGTAAGTTGTTTCGAAGATAGCGTCATTATGCTGTCAGTATTCATAATCGCCATTTCTTATCTCCAGCGAACGTTGCGCTCACTTTACTCACTTTGTTAGGCCAATTACGGTGCTGCCTTTCTTAACTACTTTGTCAGTTTGAGAGATGCGACTATTTCCTCTGCCTTTGCACGGTTGTAATCGTCACAACGCGATCCAGCCGTGAAAAGGTCGATCAGCCACCAAATACCACACAGCCCGACAGTGAGCAACTTCAAAATTCCAAGGCCCGTATCACCAAACCAGATGCGATCCCAGTTAAACAGAGCCACTATCATCGCAGTGCCTCTGTCCTTTTTCTCTGAGGAGTACTGCGACTGAAAGATCATTTTCTTCGAGTCATCAAGATCCTTTGTCAACGCCGCGAGTTCTGCTGCACCTAATTGAGCCATGACTTCCTCCTCATGTGGTATTGGTTTACAACAGTTTCGGTGAAATAGTAAAAGAATACTAGAACTACTGGGATAATGAGCCAGTTCATTCTCACTGCATCCAAGAAATGCCCCCTGAATAGAAGAGCATCAGCCCGTGACAGTCCACAACATGGGCAGTCCATTCCGAAAACTAAACGCCACAGGCACGGAATTCCGCGATCTCCATTTATCGGATTAACTGATATACCGTAGATAACGAGAGCTGGGAATCCAAACCTACGAATAGAAATTACTCGCTGGAGTGATAGATAGAGCCTCTTGATTGCAGGCCACTTGATCATTCCTTTCCCACCTTTCACTTAAGTTGTACATTCCTAAACATGGGAAAAGTACCTTACATTTTCTTTTCTGGACTGACCAGGATTTATAAAGTTTCTATACTAAGAACCTCTATAAAACTATTTGACCTCTATAAGACCCCAATGAAAAATCTGGAAAATACGTGTAATATTATTAATATCAATTTGTTATCTTTTTAATAATCACTCATTTAGCAAGAATTTTATACAATTAGTAAAATCCCAAATAAATCATTATTTCTTATAGATTATCTGCGGGACTTATCACACCTTTACCTCCTCGATTTAAGAAAGGTATGATCATTGGAAAAATCGTATTTTAGAAAAGTATAAGTATCTGATGAACAAGTCAAACACATTTTATATGCGGTGAAATCGCCCACATAAAATAACGGTAACACACCATATCTCTATCCATCAAATACATTATTTTTCATGACTTTTCAATGCCTTCCCCCCGTTCCTTTCCCGCTCACTTAAAATGCCTCAAAAGCAGTGTTCCCTTCGTGTCGGTTCCGCCGTCCCCGCGGAGGCTCACCCTGAGCGTATAACGGGCGCCGGGACGGGTTGTATCCACCCTGAAACGGTAATTGTGACCGGCCCGCCGTTTTCCGCTCACTCCCTCGTGCGTGTCGCGCGCCATCTCACGGCCGTTTTCGAGGATGGCTGCCCACTCGATCGTCACGCCGTTCGCGCCGGTATCGTGACGGAGCGCCAGACGGTAATGGCCGGGCTCCCTGAGCGCATCGGTGATGTCACGGTCAAGGGTCGCGAACGAATTCCCGATATCCTTCGGATCCCATGAACCGACCGGGGTGTACGGGGTGAAATAATCCACACCGAGCGCGTCGAGCCGCCGGTAATGCACCTCCATGCGTCTCGAGAAATCGGCCCAGTTCCTGCGTTCCGGGGGCGTCCAGACCACCTCCGCAAGGGCGCACAGACGCGGGAACACCATGTGATCGACTTCGGGCTGGGGCGCCCGCTCCGTCCACAGCGGGCATTCGCCGCCCAAAATGAGCGCAGCCTCCGCGGGAGTCAGCTCGGCCGGGGTCGGCTCGAACGAATACACTTTTTCGAGAGTGGTGACCTTGAGCCAGCCCGTATCGTTGGTGCCGTCCTCGGTATTCGGAAAATCAAGGTACACGAAAGGCGCGGGGGACGAGATCACCCGATGTCCCTTTTTCGCGCCCTCGACCGCTCCTTCCATGCCGCGCCACGACTGAACCACGGCGGTTTTCGAGGGGCCTCCCTCGAGGATTTCGTCCCAGCCGACGATGTTACGGTTGAGTGTCTGCACGAATGTATCGATACGGGTGGTAAAATAGCCCTGAAGCTCATTCTCGTTCTTGAGTCCCAGCTCCTTCATGCGTTTCTGGCAGAGCGGGCAGGCTTTCCACTGGTCTTTCACCGCCTCGTCGCCGCCGATATGAATATAGGGGGACGGGAATATGTCGCAGAGCTCCGTGAGCACATTTTCGATGAACTCGAATGTCGATTCCTTTCCGGCGCAGAACAGGTTCGGGTGAATACCCCAGGTCGACTCCACCTTGAGGGGCTTCCCGGCGCAGGAAAGCTCCGGATAAGCCGCAATCGCCGCGGTGGCATGCCCCGGCATCTCGATTTCCGGGACAACGGTTATGTAGCGGCTCTTCGCATATGCCACGATCTCGCGGGCTTCATCCTGCGTATAGTATCCGCCGTGACGGTTATCGCCGTCGCCATAAAACGCCCCGGCCCTCGTAAGCTCGGGATAGCGCTTTATTTCGATACGCCAGCCCTGGTCATCGGTCAGGTGCCAGTGGAAGACATTCATCTTGTGGTATGCGAGAAGATCGATATACCGCTTCACAAAGTCGAGGCTCATGAAATGACGGGAACAGTCGAGCTGAAATCCGCGCCATGTATACGATGGTTTGTCCGAAATTTCGACAGCGGGAATGGAACGCGAGAATCTCCAGCTGTCGTCGCCGGACATGATCATCTGCCTGAACGTCTGAATGCCATAAAAAACACCGGCGGGTTTCTGCGCCGAAATTATGACGGATTCCCAAGAAACCTTCAGGGAGTATCCCTCATCGCCGAGTGTTCTGTCGGCTCCCTGTGTCGTCAGGACTATCGTGCCCGGGGCTACTGCGGCGCCCGATGTCCGGCGCACTTCGAGGGTATACTCGGTGAGAAGCCTTATCTGGTCTGAAAGATATCGTCCCAGGCTCATCAATTCGACGGTATCGTCCGTGATGGCGATTACGGTCGATGGCTTCAGGGCAAACAAGCCTTTGCCCGGAACGACCTTCACCGGCTGCGGAACAATTTCGAGAGCTGCGGTCACACCCGTTGACTGTTGAGCCATAAGTTTATCCCCTCCGGCAGCCAGAACCAGACAGCACATGAATCCCGCTATTAAACTCCAGCCTGTTTTACCCATTGTCTACCTCCTGATAAATATATAGTTATGAGAATCATACAAAATCGCACAGGAGCGAATCCGAAGGATTCCTTTCCCTTCTGTGACGCTGTTTTATAAGGGCAGACAGCGCAATCACCTGCGTTCTATTTATACATCAGAAAAACGGAACAGACAAGAATGAAAGTTATTATATTGTGAAATATTTTTACTTTTCAATTTTTAAAGAGTCTGTTTGATATTTTTTACCGCTATCACGGAAACGGAAACTCATGAAAAATCCGCTGAATTCAAAAATAATCACTGTGGTTGTGTTGTCAGGAATAGTGCTTTACTGTACACTTTCCGATATCTGCCTGAGCGACGATACATCATCATCCCGCAGCGCGGAACATGTGCCACTCGTTCTGGAGTTCCTGCCCGGCGGAACACATTTTTATCATGGGGATACCGCAAAAGGAGTGCTGTTTCTCACCGCAGAGCTGTCGCTGCTCGGTGCGGGCTTTGCGGCTCATGACAGGACGGTATCGGAGCTGAATGTTCCTTTGCTCATAGCTGGTCAACTATACACTATCGATAAATGTGAGTATTCGCGTGAGCAGCTGGCTGAATTATTACGGAAAGGGAACCATGGAAACCGCGGTGCGCTGCCTGACACGACACCCCTGATATCGCTCGTGACAGCACCGTTCAGGCCCGGCGTTGCCTTTTCACCGTTCGTACTGACAATGGCGGCGCTCGGTGTCATCGATGGTATCGTGGCATATCCCCACCACACGGAGTCATGGCGGGACATGAAAAGAGTCCGCATGTACGGTGCCGGCATGAGTCGCGGCAGGGGCACATTCTGGTATGAAACATCGGCGGTCGGCCTCAGCATGGGCGCGGCGCTTTCGGAAGAGATGCTCTTCAGGGGAATACTTCTGCCATCGCTCGATTACCGTTACGGGAAACGAACAGGGCTCATCGTCTCATCGGTGGTTTTCGGGAGTCTGCACCTGTTCAACCAGGATATCGACCGGCCGCTGTACTTCGTCACCCAGGCAACCGCAGCGGGTTTCGCCTTCGGTTATAGTGTCCAGCATGACCGGTACCGTCTCGATAAAGCCATCGCGGCTCATTTCTGGTACAATGTTGTTTCCATGACTACCACATGGCTCATGAATCCCCGCGAAAATCCTCTGGGAGTAACCATACAGTTTGCTCTTTGAAAACACCGCATGCTGCCTGCATCGGAAGAACCGTTCCGTGAATATCGCGAGAAAATATTTAATGCTTGACTTGCACCCAAAAGCTCATTAATCTGAATGTTGTGATGTGGAGGTATAGCCTGAAGGCACTAATCATGATTTGGGAGTATGGTTTATGGTGGTACGGATTCTCAGTTTCATATTTCTGGCGGCTGTCCCCGCCCTGCCGCTACTGGTATGCGCCGGAAAGAACGAGGAATATGCCGTCGAACGCGAGCGCATGGTCAACAACCAGATCAAGGCACGGGGGATACGGGATTCACGGGTACTCAAAGCCATGATGAAAGTTCCCCGGCACCTGTTCGTTCCTCCTTCCTGCCGTTCTCAGTCATATAACGACTGCCCGCTCCCGATCGGTGAAGGCCAGACCATATCGCAACCCTATATTGTGGCTTTTATGACTGAAGTGCTCGAGCTCAGGAAGAGCGACCGTGTTCTTGAAATCGGAACAGGCTCGGGTTACCAGGCGGCGATACTTGGTGAAATAGTCGACGAAGTATACACCATCGAACTCATCCCTGAACTGGGCGAAAGAGCACGAACACTTCTTGAAGAGCTCGGTTATACCGACATCACTGTGAAGATCGGGGACGGTTTCAAGGGCTGGCCCGAAAAAGCCCCGTTTGATGCCATCATAGTGACCTGCGCACCGGAAGATATCCCCCCTGCTCTTGTCGAGCAGCTCAAAGAAGGCGGTAGAATGATTATTCCGGTCGGATCGGCCGGCGGCGTTCAGAATCTCATCAAAGGGGTAAAAAAATCCGGCCGTCTGACAACAATCGATGTACTGCCTGTGAGATTCGTACCTATGATCAAGGGTAAGAACTGAAAGAAATGCATACTTTATATCGCCTCTTTTTTTAAAAATGCACCCGCGATAATAAAACATCAATGATTTTTCTTCCTCACAAAACATCAAAAAGTTTTCTCATTTCAACTCTTTAAAAATAATAAACATATATTTTAGGTTTTTGTGACTTTTATCACAACCGATTTCCCGAGTCACTATATTTTATATAATGTATAAGAGAAGCGCATGGGGGATTATAAAGTTTTACCTTTCTGAAATACACTCATAAATCGAATAAAATTTGATAGTTCAATGAAAATCCATATTATTGTTATAATATAAATAATAATTAGCTTTTTTTCGTTTTTCTTTATCTTTCTTCAATTATCTGTGAGTATTTTTCTGGTACTATAAAAAAAACTCTTATAAACTGATAAAAATTACGATGTCATTACGAAAAAAAATATTCAAACACATTATCGCCTTCATGTGTTTTTCACTACTTCTCAGTGCTCCCGTATCTGCATATCATGACTTCACGGTTGCTTCCGTTACCGTATTCTCCTATAAGGCTGTTGTACCCGTAGGCAGAAATGCCATCTTCTTCGCCATCGCCCGCAACGCCGATGGCATGATGGTGCCGGCTTACTTTACATGGTCGGTAACGGGAAATGTCGGTACAATCAAGCATAACGGTCTTTTCAGAGCTACTACTCCGGGAACGGGAACCGTATATGCCACCACTCAGGGCGTTACCGGTGAGGCCACAGTAACCGTCGTTTCCAGAAATGGCGATCCGGTGCTCAATTCGATTGCGATCGACCCCACCTCGGCCAGTATCCTCACCGGAGAAACCATCGAGTTTTCAGCGTTCCCGTATGACACCCAAAATGATATCATGGATGCCGATATCTCCTGGTCAGTCACCGGTGGAATCGGCTTTGTCAATCAGGATGGGTTATTCACCGCAACAACTGCCGGAAACGGAACCGTAATTGCATCCACAGGCGGTTTCTCAGCGAGTGCCACGATCACTGTCACCGATCCCCCCCCTGTGCTCGGATCGATCGTGATTTCGCCGTCCTCGGCGAATCTTCTCACAGGCGGAGCTGCCCAGTTTACCGCAACCGGTTACGATACCAAGGGCACTGTCATGGCGGTGCCTATCACCTGGTCGGTTACCGGTGGAATCGGTATTGTCAGTACGTCCGGACTGTTTACTGCCACGACTGCCGGGAACGGTACCGTGGTCGCTTCTTCCGATGCAATCTCCGCGAGTGCCACGATCACTGTCACCGATCCCCCCCCTGTGCTCGGATCGATCGTGATTTCGCCGTCCTCGGCAAACCTCCTCACCGGCGGAACCGCTCAG
>JAJFUH010000088.1 GCA_021372535.1 bacterium | reverse complement strand
TGTAAATACCTTTCTCCTGTATTTTGCAGGACATACAATATGGTATAACAGGAGACTCTTATTATGTCTTTTCAGGATGTGTTCGCTCATCCTGACAATATAACCCCGGAGTAGAACTCCGAGGAATTCTTTTGATTAAATATTTTCAGATAAATCGTGTCAGTTTTCTTTTTCATCACAGCGGGGGACTAATGAAAACACGACGTGAATTTCTCAAGAAAACGGCAGCCGGTGGAATTGCCGGAATCGTTGCAACAGGGATCGCGCCTGTCTATGCGAAAGAAGTGCGGGTGAAGAAAGAGGGTGTCACCATGGAACAGGCCCGGAAACTTCATGAAACACTTCTGATTATTGACGGCCACAATGACACGCCGGTCGAACGGGTCGCCCGTAAGGAAAATCCGCTGAACTGGAAACAGCGTGATCCATCATACCATACGGACATTCCCCGGATGAAGGAAGGCGGTTACGATGTCGGATTTTTCATTGTAGGGAACGGTCCGACGGCCAATGTATGGGTTACCTCGGAACGTATTCTGGAGCAGATTGACCTTTATCCCGATGACCTTTTGCAGGTGTTTTCCTCAAACGATGCTGTTCGTGCAAGTAAGTCGGGGAAAATCGGTGTCATGATGTCCATTGAGGGAATCGGCCGCTGGCTGGACGGAAATGTCGATACGCTCCGGCTCCTTTACCGTCTCGGTGTGAGGCTGGCGGGCATCACTCATGGTGAAGGCGGCGCCGAACCGACTTTCATGCAGGGAACTCCGAGCCTCTATCGTCCCTGCACTCCCGAAGAACGTGAGGAAGACCGTAAAAACGCAGGAGGCCTGACTTCATTCGGCATGGATGTTCTCAAGGCAAGCAACGAGCTTGGCATGGTCACCGATCTGTCGCATATCAACGATAAAGCATTTTATGATGTCCTCGAGCAATCTACCCTGCCGCCGATCTTGTCTCACACCGCTGTCTTTGCACTCTGCCAGCACGCCCGGTGCATGACTGACGACCAGATCAAAGCGCTTGCCTCGGCAGGCGGAGTCATGGGGATTGCTTTCGCTCCACAGTTCATCGATCCCGATCCGAAGAAGGCAACCATTGACCGGGTAGTCGAGCATATCTGCTATGTCGGTGATCTGGCAGGCTTCGATCATGTTGCTATCGGCACCGATTATGACGGTCTGGGTACCACAATACCGGTGGTACCCGAAGTGTCACAGCTTGCGAGTCTCACACGCAGCATGCTGTCTTCCGGCATGTCGGAAGAGGAAATCAGGAAGGTCTGGGGCGGAAATTTCCTTCGGATTCTGCAAAAAACCATTGACCGGTCATCAGCGAAAAGGGGATAATAATCAGCCTGATTTATCTTCTGGTATTTTTGGGCATAGATATACACTCAATGTGAGTCATATTTTTGTATTAACCGTGGCAGGGACAATTTTTTATCGTCCTTATTATCGATGCGGATGAATAATCCCGGTTCATGGATCGTGATTATTCATCGTTAACAACCTTAAAAAACACCATAAAAAAGGATCGGTTAGAGGTGATATAACTATATGTTTTGACTTTTATGAGTCATGTTTTATATTTCAAATACGGGTCATATGAACGACAATACCATTCATGATGACTGGTTACTGCGGGATCAATACCTTAAAAAAAAACCGGATACATGGTCACTAAAAAAAAACATAGTAAAACAGCTCAACAGCATGACTCTCCGAAATCTCATTCATATAGCATTTCTCCTCTGTATTCTCTTCTGATCGTATGTGTTCTCGGTATTATCATCTATTCAGACAGCATGACGGCTTCGTTTCATTTCGATGATTTCCATACCATAGTCAATAATAACGCTATTTATAATTTGTATGACATTCATACCATCTGGAACAATCCTCTTCATGGAAAATTCCGTTTCCTCGGTTTTTTATCATTTGCCCTGAATTACCATTTCAGTAACACGAATGTCTTCGGATATCATGTTGTCAACCTTCTCTTGCACCTCCTTGATTCGGTCTGTGTATGGTGGCTGGTCATGCTTCTGCTGTCTACCCCGGTGATGTGCAAGAAAACAATCAGTAAAAACAAAGAATTTATTGCTCTGGCATGTGCGCTCCTGTTCGTTTCGCACCCGATGCAGACTCAGGCGGTCACTTATATCGCACAGAGATTTGCTTCCCTTGCCACACTGTTTTATCTCCTGACGCTCTGTTTCTACATCAAGGCCAGGTTAATTCAGTATGGACATGCACGAATCCTGTTTTTCTTGCTTTCAGTACTGGCAGCGTTTTCGGGATTATTTACGAAAGAGATTATTTTTACCTTGCCATTCGCCCTCATACTGTTTGAGATGGGTTTTTTCCATACAGGAGACTTTAAACAAATAATCACAAGCAAAAAAACGGTGTATTATATTCTGCCTGTTCTATTGTTCCTGGTTTTAATACCCATTCTTCTATTCATATCATATAGAAATATATTCTTTGTTTTTGAACCTGTCATCTCGAACAGGCCGAACGATCCGCTCCTGACAAGCAGGATTTATCTCTTTACTCAGTTCAGAGTCATAGTATCTTATATCAGGTTGTTATTCATTCCCATTCACCAGAACATCGATCACGATATCCCGGCTTCACTCAGCTTTTTCGGAGCTGCAACTGTATCAGGTTTTCTCTTTCTGACTGCTCTCTTTATATACGCTGTATGGATTTATCCCCGTAAACGGCTTGCGTCTATCGGAATTCTATGGTTTTTTCTTACTCTTTCGATTGAATCGAGTTTCAAACCACTGGCTAATGTCATGTTTGAACACAGGCTCTATTTACCTATGTTCGGATTCAGTTTGTTTTTTGTCAGTACATTGTACGACCTGATCTGGGAGAGAAGTAAAAAGGCTACCGGTATCATCTTCATTGTGATTATCGGGATTTTTTCAGTTTTATCATTTCAACGGAACATGGTATGGAAGAACGAGATAAGTCTGTGGGCTGATGCGGCAAAAAAATCGCCTTTGAAGTCCAGACCCCATATCAACCTTGGAAGGGCATATTATAATAATGGGAATATTGAAGAAGGTTATACGGAATTTGTTAAGGCTCAGAAAATCGAACCTGATAATATGCTCGTGAATAATAACATCGGATATTTCCTGTTTACAAAAGGCAAAATTAAAGAGGCTCTGCAATACTATGAAAAAGCATCCAGCATGAAAGTCCATGACGGGACATATATGTACAGTGCCGATATCGCTGTAAACTATGGCGCTGCTCTTGTCATGGATGGACAATATGAAAAAGGGCTCGAAATGTATCTCAGTGCAATCGGCATGAACAGAGAAAATATTGTGAAATTGAGGAATGTGGCCGATTACCTTGCACAAAACGGGAAACTCGATGTAGCTGTCACATTTTATACGGGATTATTAAGTTTTGTGCCCGATGATCTTGAAGTAATTAAAAAAATCGTGCCAATCATGCTTCAACGCGGTAACAACGAAGAGTCTCTTGCCATATTATCGAAAGCCCTGAAACTCAGACCGGATAGTTCCGAACTCCAGACTCTGACCGGTCATACCCTGTATAATCTTGGTCGTGCCGAAGAGGCCGTTGACCATTACAGGGAAGCGGTCCGGTTAAATCCTGATGACATCAATGCCCATATGGGCATTGCCAGATGCTTAAAAGAGCTGGGAAAGACAGATGAAGCCGATAAAGAACTCAGCAGGGCAAGCGAACTCATGCGTAAAACACAATTGTCCGGGCCGAAATAAAACCGTTTTCTGTTTAATCACATATATGGATCAGTCTATTACTTTTTATCAGCCCGGTTGGTTTTCCGGTTTCAATCCTTTAAAGGCTATTTTTTAAACATCGATTCATCAATCCAGTCCGGTTTGACCGGCTGAGCCCGCCATTCAACAGGCACAGTTCCTACATCGACAGGCGCGCCTCTGCGCTCGAGAGCCGAATAAAATCCCGTAAGAAAAAGCTCTGTTTTTTTCCTGACCGTATCGAGCGGCTCGAAATTTTCCCCCTCAAACATGCGCTGCATGGCAACGAGCATCGGAACATGGTGTACAAGAAGGTCATCGCGCCAATTCTCGAACACCGGAAGCCTCGAACTTTCGATTCCCCCGGTCCCCGTAACGGTCAGGGAATAGAGATCACCCCGTGGTGTCATGGTGAGCGATGCAGTGAACGGCGGCTGTCCGTTCCAGCCTTTATACAGGTATGTTCCAACAAGATATTTACTCTCGTTCGGGTTATCGGTGATTATCGATACCCGGCTGATATCGGTGCCCAGAATCTTGAACATCATGTACGGAGTGTGGAAAAGAGCCGGATATTCCTGTGTCAGGCAGGTACCATGCACGCATTGTATCTCTCCGGTATTTTTGATTTGTTTTTTGAGCGTGGTGACAGCATACAGGTGCTCGTAGATATCGGTCGCCATGATGGGAGTATTGTGAGATGCGGCGCAATCGAGCAGATCGTCGATGTCCCTGAGCGAATAGGCGAACGGGCGGCTCAGATATGTGGGGATGCCCGCTTCAACATAGGGCCGTGCAAGCCGGTACTGCCATGGGGTTTCGTAATATCCGCCGAATGCAACACCATCGACCTCGCCCACCATGTCATCATAGCGTTTTACAACTTTTGCGCCGACTTTTGAAGCAAACTTCTGAGCCTCTTCCGGATTCACATCCCAGACATGGGTGATTTCCATGTTGAACAGGTCAGTACCGAGCGAACCGCGGTTTACCGTGGTCCCGTGCGGGGAAAGCAGGTCGCCCCATGTGTATGACCAGAATGAATATGCCCCCACGGCAAGGGCACCGATTCTCAGCTTTCTTTTAGCTGATTGCGGCGCGGCATGCACGGTGGGTGCGACCGACTGCACCAACGATGCGGCACCGATTGCCGCGGTTGTTTTCATGAAAGCACGGCGTTTCGTGTTTTTATCGGTGCGGCTGATTTCAACCGTTTTCTGTTCTCCCATGTGCTGTTCTCCCGGTATTCAATATTGAGTATTATCATGGCCAGGGTACAGGGTTATGCTCTGTCAGGGTTCAGTATAGTCGCCTCCGAAAACACGGGCGATCTGTTTGAGTTCATCCACGGAATGGGCATCAGGAAAGTCTGCCTTACGCGGCGGCATGAGCTCCCATCCTTCAAGATCCTCACGCCGTACCGGAGCGCCGTTTCGCTCGAGAACGGATTTGAATGCCATGAGAAACATCGCGGTTTTTTCGAGAATGTCGAAGCCTTCCTCGGGGCTTTTTTTCGTTTCGAACATCTCCTGGATAACGAGCTGCATGGCGTTCCATGTATTATAAGTGAAGTACCCGGGAGATGCGGGAATTTTACCTTCCACATCGAAGGGATGATTGCAGAAAATATGAATATACGCATGCCCGTTAGCACCGCATGGCTCGTGCAGCGAGCCGTAGTACGGTCCTTTCGGCCCCTGATGTTCGAATGTGACGCAGCCGTTGCAGTTTTTCCAGTCAGGTGTCATATACGATGCGGCTGTTGCCGGGCCGCGCCCGTTCCTGATCTCGTTTTTCAGGCATGAATAGATATAGTAGATTCCATGGACGCCATGTGTATAAAAATCGCTCATAGAGTTGTGGGCGACATATCCCTTGATCTCATCGATCTTTGCGAGCGAAGTGCGGACATCCCCGCAGCTTTCAGTATATTCCCATGTCGAACCGCACATGAGCGGTGTTTTGTATTTTTCTGCTGTCTGCGTTAAAAAACGCGCCTTCTCCATTGATGTGGCGCAGGGGCGGTTGACAAATGTGGGAACTCCGGCTTCAAGAAACGGTTTCGCCATAAGATGGTTGAGCGGGACGGTATAAAAATCAGTAAGAATTACACCATCGATTTTACCGATCATGTCCTCGGGATTTTTAACCGGCTCGAAACCCCATTTCTCACGATAAAACTGTTTATCCTCGTCCTTCAGGCACCAGATATAACGGCAGTTCATTCCGGTAGTCCGTATATGCTCGTTATCGGGATTCCATGTCTGGCCCCAGATTGATATATGCCCGGCGTTTCGCGATCCACAGACTACTCCGATAGTAACCAGCTCGTTTCTGAACCTCGATGACCGTTTGAAGGGCTTCCTCGGATCGATTCTTTCTTCAGCGGCATACGATTTACCTGTTCCCAAGGCTGTCGAGCCAGCGGCTATCCCGGCGGCGGCAACGTTTTTAATAAAAGTACGGCGATGGGCCATTGGGCTGCTCCTTTTGTTAAAAGTATACATGATACAATCATTATTTTTTCAATTCATATATATCTAACACGAATCATCATATATAATATGCTATATCTCTTCGTAATTCAGTAGATATTTTATAGAAGACCATGTTGAGACCATGCATAAAAGAAAAAAAGGCCCGGAATTTCTTCCAAGCCCTTACTATCAGTGGTGCCCCCAGCGCGATTTGAACACGCGGCCTGCGGATTAGGAATCCGTCGCTCTATCCACCTGAGCTATGGGGGCACTTGATTGTGCGGCAATACTTTATAAGATGTCGGCGCTCTTTTCCTTCTCTTCTCTGGCAGTTTTCTGGCAGATTTAAAATAGAGGGTTGTTTTATAACCCTCTATGGCAACAACTGCAGATAGTTCTGCGTTGTCGATAAATTCGAATGGCCGAGCAGGGCCATTATTTCAAAGAGCGGCTTGCCTTCTTTCGACAGCCTGCTGGCATATCGGTGTCGGAGATTATGCCAGTTCCAGGTTTCCTGCTTCAATTTCCTGACGTACTTCTCAAGAAACCTCGGATGTTCGCCCCAGCGCTTAAAACCTGTAAAATTCACCAGGTATTCGGGCCGGGGAACTTTCCGGGGAATCAGGTTGGAATTTTTGCTCTTACGGGTATACAGAACCACGTAATCGTCAAAAATATCCTTTGGCGTCAAATGCAACGCCTCGTTTATTCTGGCCCCGGTGTCCATGACGAAACGGATTAACAGGGCTTCTTCCTGATCGCAAAGCTTCAACACGCCATCGATGTTTTCATCGGACGGTATGTGTTTGAGCTTTTTGTCAATCGGGAAAAACTCGATGCCGACACATGGATTGTTTTGCAATTCGTGAATCCGGCAACCGTAGAAAAATAACGCTTTCAGGTATCTAAGGCAAGCGTTTCCTTTGTGGTTGGTTCTGCCGCGGCCGACCAAATCCCGTGAAAAGTCGTTGATGAAAGAATCGATCTGTTGACGGGTGATTTCCGAAACATAGACGTTGCCCAGCCTCTCAAGAAGCATTTTGAAATACCGCTTGTTCTCCCGGTAATACTTTTTGCTCTTTTTCAGTTGGAGTTGGTCAAGCCGAAAGATCATAAGGTCCAAAAGCTTCATATCTTTTTTCGGATTTCTCAGGTTTTCGTCAATTTCGAGCACATGCCGTTTCTCGGCCAGAAGCGCTTCCTGCTTGGTGGTGTATATGGACGGGCTTCGGTACTGAATGCCCTGATACTGACCCCGGTAGCGCCACCTGAAACCGAACTTCGTCTTGATTCTTTCAGCTGGCACTTGCATTTCTCCTTTCCGGAGTTATATTGCTGACTCGTGATATAGTAGGTATAAAGTGGAGGCGGTTTTGTATTTACTCAAAAAAGCTTGAGGTGATGATTAACAGTGAGGATTAGGGACACATAACGGAGGACGTTATGGAAAGCCCCTACCTCACGGTCAGCGAAGTAGCCCAGTTGTTAGGCAAGACTCCCAAATGGGTGTACGAAAAGAAAGGTGTTATACCCGGTTTTTTCAAATTGGCAGGAAGCATTTTCTTCGACCGGGAAGTCCTCATGTCAGGTCTCAAAAATGCTGCCACACAACCTGTTAAGAGACAGACGTTGGGCAGAACAAGTGACCGTCACGGTCTTTTATATCGTAAAGGACTGAAGTACTACTATTATCTTCATGAGATAGTAGTCTATTCCGTGCTTTTCAGATATATTGTTGCCATCATGACAAGAGCCTCGCTTGAATCCGCAAGGTTAAACCGTTTGGTAATATCATCTAACGCCTTTAAAACAATGAAATGATCTTCTGAGCTAAGATAAAAGTTCAGTATAACAACAGCAATTTCTTCCCGAGGCTTCTCCTCTTCTTCTTTTTCAACTTCCTCACGCAATTTTTCAAGTTTACCAAGATAACTTGCTGTCTCGGGAATGTGAGCCGCCAGGTCTTCCTTTGGTTGTTTTTCCAGTAACTTGTAGAGAAGGTCCATCCTCAGTTCCGGAACATCCGAACCTCTCAGCTTGTTGAGAATTGCGAGAAACAACTGAGCACGTGAATCGTCGACGTTCCAGATATCACATCTGACACTGTCCAATCCTATATTCCGCAAAGCGTTTATCCGTTCATGACCATTCAACACCTCAAACCTGTCATTCAATGATGGATGCGGCCTGACAGTAATCGTTTCATATAAACCAAGCTGTTCGATATTATGGTGCAGTTTTTTGGCGAACATCCGCGACATTCTGTTCGTGTTCTGAGGATTTGGAATAAGAACATCAAGAGGAAGTTCTTCGTACATGATTTCACCTCCATGAAATTAATCGAAAAGTTCCGTTTGTATCCTGAGTGAATCTATTGACGTGCTATGGCAGTTTTCATGCGTTATATCGTTGTTCTTGCACGCGCAAAGATGTAATGTTATCCCATAGTCATGGGCAATCGACCTCAATTCACCGTATTTTATTCGTCGGTACTCTGCATCGGGAACAGTAACGGTTCCGTTGCCGCAATATTTAACAATTATTTCGGTATATAATTCTTTGAAGATGTCTTCGAACGACCAGCCGTTGAATCTTATCATCATGGATTGATAATTGGCGCGGCGGATGAAAAGATACGATGCAGCTGCATGGGTGATATCGCATTCCGAGATTTGTTTGCACAATGATGTGAATGACTCTTCAGTGTCCGTCAGTCCCGGTATAAGCGGATCCATACGTACTTCGGAATGAATGCCCTGTTCACGCAATTTGCGCAGCGTAGTAAGGCGTACCTCAACAGAGGATGCATTCGGTTCGAGAAGACGCCGTATTCTGTCATCCGTCATCGTCATTCCAACCTGAATGTGTATTTTGCCGGGATAATGGGCGAAAAGATTCACAAATCGATCAGATACAGGTGACTTCGTGGAGATGAGAAGAGAGACATTATGATCGAGTAATAATTTCATGACTGAAAACAGTACATCACTAACCATTTCATATGGAATGAAGGGTTCACAAGCGGTGCTGAAATAGACAAGCACGGGTCTTTTCCGTTTCCGAAGAAGCTCGTACCGTAGCAGGTCAAATGTATTACAATAGAACAATACTTTCCCATTTCCGGGATTTGAACGATAACTCCGTGCATAGCAGTACCGGCATTCATAGGGACACCCTGCAAGCAGGTTAATCGTGTGGAAATGAGAGAGGCAGGGTAACGATGGATGTTTGAGCACTTCTGCCTTACGGCATACTTCAATTATGCGGGCCATATCCTTTTCCACGGTGCGCCAGTCATTTGGGAAATCCAATAAACATGGTTGATTGATAAACGTAAATTATGTGACAGATCATATGCTTGTAACATGTTGCATGAATTTTCTGACAAATGCTTGATAAGAAAATCGCTAGTCAAATCCCCATCTTCGATCAAAATGCCATTTGATATTGAGTTTAAACATTCTAATAGACTATATTTTTGCTGTATTATCAGGCTGGAATCATTGAAAACCCGAGCAGGATAATACAGCTTGTTACCTTTATCGGTTCTATCTTCCGTTATTTCTGGAAAAAGCAATGATAAACCATGATAATAATCCGATAGATACTGATATATTTTATATCGGCTCCTGTAAGAACCGTCAATGTCAGTTGCTATGGACTCAGAGATAATTTTAAAATGGCTAAAGTTATGAAGAATGCGAAAAAGGAAAACAATATCATACTGATTACATTGCCTCACAGTATAATTGGTTAGCCATTCTGAATAGTCATTTCGAATATATTCGACTCTGGCAAGACCAGGTAAAAGAGTCTTATGCGAGAAGTGAATATTGGGATCGACCATGAGGACATCAAGCATCGTGAGCTCGATTTTACTACTCGTTAATAAACCGGATTTCAGGATTCTACCAACTATTGTACTGGTATATTGGCCATCGCCGGAGCCAATATCAAGAATGCGTAATACCTTCTTATTTTTTTTCTTTTGGATAGGCGAAATGATTGGCAAGAGAACTTTATCAGTGATTAGATGAGAGCGTTGGGCGATCCGTGAATCCCATGGGGGAACTAAATTTCTTGCCACTATGTCCAGTCCATGAAAACTCTTTTCTCTGATGTTGAGATCAGCAGCAAGAAAAAATAAAATGTTTTCATCGGTGTTTTTAAGAAGCCTCTGTTTCCGGTAATGATAGAATAGCATTGGAACATTATTATTGGCCGCTACGATCAATGGGAGCAAACAGGGATCATTCCTACTATTTTTTCGGAGTCCCCGTTTAATAAACGACAGAAAAACAGGATTTCTGATACTTGTCGTTATTGCTGCAAAAGCATTCACTACATTGGTGAAACTGAGAATAACGTTTTCAAATCCAAGAACCTTAACGAGAAATTTTCTTTGTGAATCGGTTAATGGCAAATGCTGTTTGACAACCTCAGATATCAAAAGTAAATACGCGTCACTATATCTATAAGCAAAGTGTGGATTAAACCCGTTATCGATATATATCGTCCACGTTTTATGTAACTCACTGACTTTTTTCTGAAATACCGCAGGTGTATCCTTCCAGTATTCTTCCCACGATATCGTTTTGACATCAAGTGATTGTTCATGAACCTCAATTTTGTCGATCAAAACTTTTCTCTGGAGGATTTTATATATTTGTAAACGCCAAAAAGTTTTAAGCATCTCTTCTGAGATGATGTGTTTTTCTTTTTTTGTACGTTCGTACATGTCATCCTCGCGTTGATATAAAAATACGGCGCAATATTCGTGTATACAATTATACTTTATAGTGCCCGCTTTGTCAAGTATAAATTATTATCCTTACTTGATGAAACATTGCCTCTTATCATATAGAGAGTAATAAAAAAAACCACTTAAGCTGATTTTGCCTAAGTGGTTGTTATTATTATGATTCTGAGGGAAGGAATCGAACACCCATGACCTTACGGTCGGAGGATTTTGAGTTAATAATCCAGCGATAACAGTAAGAATATTTGGAAATTCTCTGGCAGTTCTCTGGCAGCTAAAGTGTAAAAATCACGAAAAAAGAGATACTATTCGGATTTTTTCTACAAGCGTATCTTATTGTTATTACGACAATTTATTGATTATCAATGATTTGCGATAAATGGCCTGGCGGGCTTAGAAGGCAGTTGCTCTATCCGACTGAGCTATTGGCGCACCTCATTGCGGCAGAAGATGTTATGAAAGGTTTAATCAATCTTCAATGGCTTAAAAGACCAAACCAAGTGTCTCTTCAAACCAATACCCATCAATCAAAATACCCAGGTCGTATATCGCAGAGGCTTAAAACTGCTTTATATCATCACTAGAATTTAACTTATTTTTAAATACTCTGTTTTGGTTCTTCCGAAAATGAGTATCTGACTAAAAAAGAAGTAGTGAGGGTGTGGACATGAATTGTATTCAATTTGAGTAAATTCTTGAGCGTGAAGAAAACGATGCAATATTCTGATATATCATAAGTTTGGTGCAATTGATTAACGATATACTACACAGAGTACCGGGGAATGTGCCGCGGATGAATGTGAGAAAAAAATATCGATGATTCCATGAATACAGGCGTTATATGCGGGGGTGTACTCTTTCACCGGGCACCTTCTTTAAATATCCGTAGAAAGTGCCCGATGTCCGACAGAGAGAAACTATGAAAAACCGGCTTATCGTCAGCCCACGGCGCCCGTCATGAAAGGCGCCGTTGATAACAGGCTATCGGGGAACGGCCGTTTTACCTGATCAGCAGCATCCGTTTCGCCGTCACCTGATCTCCCATCTTGAGGCGACATAGATAAACGCCTGACGAAACACTGACGCTGCGGTCGTCACGGCCGTCCCAGACCACTGTGTGAACTCCACGGGTGAACTGTTCACTCACAAGCTCACGGACTTTCTGCCCGGTTATGCTGTAGATCGCGAGCGTTGTCAATCCGGCTTCGGGGAGTGAGAACTCGATGGTTGTGGACGGATTGAACGGGTTGGGGAAGTTACCCCTGATTGCCACGGCTTCGGGGAGGGCCTGCGGCGAATCGACCGCCGTAACTGCCGCGTTTTTATTGTAGCTCATGATTCCGCTGGTGGTAGCGCTTTCGAGTCCGCCAAACCAGACAAGGCCGTTCCGGTCGATAGCAAATTGCATGGTAATTCCCGATAATCCCGTTGCATACTCGACCGTATTCTTCCCATCATAGGACAACAGCTTCTGACCGTTCAGCAGCCACAGCATATTGTCCCTATCCACCGTCATGTCTCTTATGCCATTGCCATCGATTACAACGGTGGAATGATTTTTCCATTCGTTGCCATCGAAGCTGTAAAAACCTTTGTTGGTTCCGAACCATTTGACATTGTTACAGTCGACTATACAGCTCATTCCGACTCCCTGTACACCGGTTGTCTCTAAAGGATAGACTGTCCACTCGGAACCATCGAAACGATAGATGGTGGACTTGATGGGTGTTATAAACCAGAGATTATTGTCGTTATCGATGGCGCATGCTGACGAGGCACCGGAAACCATGAATAATATACTCTGTTTGTTGTCTTTCAACCAGGTATTTGCTTCCCATTTCTCGCCGTCATACATGACAAGAACACCGGATGTTGACAGGAAGTATTTTACGTTGTTGCCATCGACCCCGGCAAATGAGAAACTTGAGCAGGTGTTTGGAATTACATCGGTATTTACCTCAGAGTATACCTTCCATGATGTCCCGTCGAAGCTTCTGATGCCGAACAGGGTGGCCATCCACAGGACACCGTCACGGTCTTCGACGATTGAATTAATGAAGTTTGTGAAAGAAATGTAATTGGGATTATAAAATCTTTCTCCATTATACGTTTCATACCGATACTCTTCTTTTGCCAGTTCATAGAGGTAATTTTTCCAGGATGTCCCGTCGAAACTACTCAGTCCGTAGCTGGTCGCGAACCACTTGACATTATTGCGGTCGACAAAGATATCGTTGAACATGTAGCTCAGGGGACCGTCGACCACATAGCTGGAAAGTTTCGATTCGTTAAAGCTGTACAGTGTGCAGGCATCCTGTCCGTTGTTCCGGGTAACAAACCAGGGGATTCCATTGTCGTCGACACGAATGTTTTTGTATCCTTCGACAGGCATTGGCAGCAGCTCATTCACCGGAAGTACTGTCCACGAGGATCCGTCATATCGAAGAATATTATGTGTTTCATCAGGATGTATCAATTCGCCACTGACGAGACCCGGCATCGTGGCAGCCCAGATAGTGCCGCTGCCATCGATATCGATGCTCATAATGCTGTCTCTATACTCGTAATCAGGGCGAATATGCTCCTTCCATGCCGTACCGTCGAAGCTTTGCAGTCCCTGATCTGTTCCGATCCATTTGACATTATCGTCATCGACTGCGATATCGAAAACATATTTCGAGACAATTCCGCTGTTCGCCGGGGTAAACAGGGTGACTGTTTCGCCGTCAAATCTCGCAAGGCCGTTGTAGCGATTGTCCGTGACATGCGTAAACCAGAAGATGCCGTCTTTGTCGATGGCAAAAATTTCGACATAGTCGACATCTATCGGACTTGTGTCTTTCGTGTAATAGGTCCATGCCGTTCCGTCGAAACGCGCCAGACCGCCTTGAATACCGAACCACATGGCTCCGTCCGGTGCCTGGTCGATCGCTATGACGTAGTGGCTTTCCTGCCCGCTGTCTTCCAGAGTATAATTGGTATAGATGGAACCGTCATACTTCTGGACGCCGCTGAGAGAGCCGATCCAGAGATTGTTGTCACGGTCGATAAAAACTGTTTTTATGCGGTTGCTGAGAAGGCCGTCCTCAACCGTATACTGTTTGTAGGTTCCGTCTCGCCTGTCCCACCTGACAAGGCTTCCCTCGGCGGCGCTCCAGACATAGTTACCCTGGAAAGCGATATTATAAACCGTATTGCCGTTGGGATACCCCTTCCAGAGGTCTTCTGCATGGACAGTCGAAGCGGCAGTGATGATGATCGCCGCCAGAAAGAGTTTGAAAGAATGCATGGTTATTCTCCTTGTGTAAAAGTGTGTATGACCCTGATAAATTGATCCCAATCCGCACCTGAACTCATCCCCTGACCTTCTTTATTTTCAGGAGAGCGGGAAATAGGGGTGAGTTTACCTTTCTTGTCCGCTATGGATTTTTTTCCGAGTTCATAGCATTGCCTCCTTTTCTATTAACAGTCGTCCGAAGACGGGAGAGTCTTATTCATAGCGCTGAACTTTTATAATACAGCCCCATTGATCCACTAATGGGAACTTATTGAACTGCTTCTTATAAATACTATTTTACCAGCATCATCCTTCCGGTCGCGGTGTGTTTTCCGGCGGAGAGCCGCGCGATATAAGTACCCGAGGCTGCCGTTTTTCCGCTGTCGTCACGGCTGTCCCAGACTACAGTATGGTAACCGGCTTCCATCTGTTCCGAAATAAGCTCTCTCACTTTCTGTCCCATGATATTATAAATGACCAGAGAAGCAGGGCCGTTTTCCGGGAGCGAAAATCCGATGGTCGTTGAAAGGTTGAACGGGTTCGGGTAATTGCCTTTCAGCTCGAAAACGGCCGGTATGGAAGATACAGCTTCGCTCGGAGTATCCCCGGTAAACGGTGTATCACAGATATACATCTTCCATTCGTAATTGGGGGCGCTGCCGGTTTTGAGACAGAAACAGATCTTCGATGCGTCGGGCGAGAATTTGGCCCAGTAGGGCTGTATATCCATGCCGGGGAAAACATCCGAGGATTCGCCGGTCTTCGTGTTGTAAACGGCTTGCTTCCTTCCATTGTGTGTGTCGGTATACAGTATCCATTTCCCATCGGGAGAGATATCGGAAAGATCGGATTTTTCATCGAATGAAAGCTCTTCGAGTATGCCGTTCTCCTCACGGACCCTGTACAGGTCGCTTTTGCTGAACATGAGGTAGGAATCATGCATGGGGAAATAGATGGGACTTGAAAGAAAATCCTTTATCAGCCATTCAACTCCGGTCCTGGTATCGGTAATGACCAGCTCCTTGAACAATTCGGCGTTCCGGCGGGAATAGAAAAAGTACCTGCCATCGTAGCTCCATCGCCCGGATGTCGCATTGCGGGCGATGATATGACTCTCTCCGGTTTCGATATTCACAATCTCGATGACCGGTATCGGGTTGTTGACAGTTATCTGTATCTGGGACCCAAGATTGTCGATAACAACCTCCGTTCCCAGTTCCTGATCGATTGTCGGTCTTAAAAATGCTATCTCATTGCCGTCGGGAGAAAAACCGAGCGTTTCCAGTCCGCCAAGCTGGAGTTTATATCCCTTGTAGTCGATTTTATAATAATTATCGTATACCAGCGTCGGCTCTCCGCCTTCGGACGGAACCATCCAGATACCATAATTCTCATCGCTGAAGGCAAGCTTTTTCCCGTCCGGCGACCACACAGGATACATTTTATTCTTATCCAGCGAGCGATACATTGCGCTCATTTTTTTATCAGCGGGATTATTGGAATCTGCGTTTTCATAATCGTACGTTATGGTCACTTTGACAGCCTTAAGGGCAATGTCTTCGGAATATTCTTTACCGTCCGCGGAGGAAAATGACACAGCCATACCGGAATCGTATCCTCCAGCCAGATGAACGTTGACCGTATCCGCTTCGTGATTATTCGCGGTTTCAGGCTCCGGTGCCTGTATCGCTGTTGAATTATCATCTGAATTTTCAATTTCCGGGCGGGCTTCAGTATTATGTTCAGTGCTTTCTGCCGGTTTGGCCGTTTTTTCATTCGGGATATTGTTAACCTGCATAATGCCGGGGATATTTCCAGGATTTTGCCCATATGTTGTGCGCGATACGATCATTCCTTGGTCCGGATTGTATCCTGTCACTTTTTCGGAAACCTGAACGCCGTCTCTGTCAGCGTTTTTCTTCGCCTTTATATGTTCGTGTTCTTTTTCCGAATCATATTCCGTCATGCGAGAATCACTATACCCGGATGAGAAATGATTGTCAGGGTAACGTTTCACAGTGAATGAGTCATCAGCCTTAGTTTCTATGGTATCTTTGACAAGTTTTGTTACATACTTGCTTTGTTGAACTGCCCCGGGGCGGTCTACCCTGATGAATCCCGTAAATGTAATTGAACATATAAAAAGAAGCGTGATCGACATAGCTTCGTTGGCATTAATTTTTACATGACGTGCATATGAATTATCGAGAATACGTTCAATTCTCCTGCGAAAAGGCGATCCGGTAGACACTATTCCGGCGCCGGTCTGAATTTTCGGACATGCCGGTTGGGAATTGAGCGCAAGGTTGTATAGTTGAGTAGCGTAAGACCGGTTGACTGTGCTGAATTTTACAACATAATCATCACAGACATAATCGCTTGTTTCTTCTATCAGGCGGGCCAGAATCCATAAGAGCGGCTGAAATGGAAACAAGATTTTACTAATCTGCCCCAATTGATTCCAGAGATAATCACGCCGTGCAAAGTGTGCAAGTTCATGAAGAAATACTTCCCTGCTTGCCATAGGAACTTCATTCGCACCGGAGGGGAGTATTATGGAGGGTTTGAAAAAACCGGTTATCATCGTGCTGTATACATAGTGGCTTTGAAAAATTGCAGGCGGCTTTATACCAAACTCACCTGCCGCTTTCCGGCATATTTCCCTGTACGCGGGTTTTGCTTCCGAAGCCAGTTGCCTTATGCGTCGTATATAAAGATTGATGGCAATAAACCGTACAAACAGAAACATCGAAAAAACACACCAGACTATGGTAAATACTACAGCCAATCCGTGAACAACTTTTTCCGTAGAAATGGTTGCTTTCAATCTGCCTGCATGATCTTTCATGCTTTTTTCAACACTGCCGGGTACAGCAAGCTCAGGACGTTTTTGTACCTGTACACCTGAAGGTAACGATACTTTTATACTCTCATTATTCTTTACAGGTGAGTTCACTTTAGGGATATTATCTGAAGCATGTTCGTTTTGCTGCGTATTTTCATGGCTTACCGTTTCCCCGGATTTTTGAATCGTTATCATTTGAGACGACGTTTGGGAATGGGTGCTTTCCCGTGACAGGTCGTAAGTATACTCGGGAGGATATAATAAAGTGGCCGACAGGTACAGTGCATTCATTCCCGTGAACTTGAAAAGCGATAATGTCAATGGACTGAGGAGTGCCGCGACAAGGAAGGTACGGAGCAATACAGACTGAGTAGCCGCTTTCCCTCCTCTTCTCATTACCACTGACCTGCAGGCCAGGCAGATACCGATGAGTATTGTTGTGTGAATCAGGAGATTGATGCCGGTAATAAACGCAGCATCTGAAAAATGCAGCAGCCATTTAACCGCGATCCCCAGCATTGTCATTACTCCTTATTATCGATCATCGCTTTTATTTTCTTCAATTCATCAGGCTCTATGTAGTTGTTATTTATGATAAATGACACAAAACCTTCTTTTGATCCTGCGAATACATGATCTATTAAATTCATCACTGCATGGTTCGCAATATCCTTTTCCTTCACAAGCGGGTAGAAAATATAGGTGCGCTTGTCAACATCAAAGGCGACGACACCCTTTTTAACCAGAATGCGGAGAAATGTTGAAACTGTGCTGAATTTTATCGGCTCAGTTTCATTCAGAATTTCCGTCAATTTTTGGGCTGTCGCCCTTTTTTCTTTCCAGAGCGCCCTCAGGACTTTCATCTGCCCGCTGCCGATTTCAAGTTCTGTCATACCGACTACCTCTTTGAATTATGGCTTTAATGTTAATGGCATAATGTTATGGCTTTAATATTAATATGGTAAATCATTTTTGTCAAGTGTTTTTTTACCGTAATAAATTTTATAGGGTAAAATATTAGCTATTATTTGTATTATAAATAGTTATATGCACCATATTATTGGAATTTTTTTTTTATCACAGTAATACGGGTACGCGGATAGGAGAAGTGGTCACTCCAGCTGTCTTCCCCCATCATTGGTATAGGGTTCCGTACCTCGACGGTTTTTGTTCCTTACACTTCTGTTTCTCAATTTTTGTCACATGTTAAGTACACGGCATCACCCTGCAGATTCCATCCGCTCCTTCCGGCTTGAGACTCTCTTGCGAAGTATCTGGCAAGCATGATAAGGAAATCGAAACTGCGAACTGTTTTTTAGAGAAATCGTTTCCTCGGGTAACAGTTGTTTTCAGCGGGAAGAGAAATCCGTTCATAATAATGGTTTCTTGACAAGGTTACCAGATACCCATACCTTACACCACATCTATAACTTCGAATATCACGAAATGCTCAGCTTTATCGGCGAGTTGTATGATGGTTTATATAGACTGTATATGCCAGAATGTATGGTGTAAACTACTTATACAGAAGGGATCAGTCTTTGTATGCCGTTTTATACAGACTGTATAACCATTGTTAGGAATTCTTTGAGGATTTATATATGGCAAAGTGTATGAAGAAAATAAAAGGGCTGGTCAGATTAGTACGATTTGAACTACCATTTTCAGCAGGTGTATGCGTTATCATGGGACAATTGTTAGCGCTTGGACATTTTGCACCCGTTTTTGAAACGATAAATGGTTTTTTGTCAATATTTTGTATTTCCGCTTCAATATTGGTATTAAATGATTATTTCGATGTTGAGACTGATAAAATAAATGCGCCCGATCGTCCTATACCCTCTAACACCGTCACTCTATCAGAAGCTTTATTACTATCAATAAGTCTTTTGATCATTGGGCTCATTCTTAGTTATCTGATTAATGTTATAGCATTATCATGTACATTTTTCATATCAATTATTGGTTTTCTCTATAACCGGAAATTTAAAAAGAGCGGATTACCCGGGAATTTTATGGTAAGTTTTTCTGTCGGGATGACATTTATTTATGGTGGTATATCAGTTGATTTATTCTTTAATAAAATAGTCTGGTTTTTTGGTATAATTGCCGCATTAATAGATTTAGGAGAAGAAATTGCTGCTGATTCCATGGATATGCGGGGGGATATTCTTATTGAATCAAATTCCCTGGCAATTAAATATGGTAAACCCACTGCGATCAAAATAAGCAGTTACATTTTCTTTTTCGTTATTCTGCTGACGATTATTCCTTTTATACTGAATTGGTTCCCAACCCTTTATTTGGTGCCAATCATAATAATGGATAGTGCGATTGCTTATTCGACGTTTAGATTATTGTTATCAAAAAATGAAGAAGGAAGAAAATATATCCGATGGCTTTATCTGGGAGCAACATCAGGACTA
Organism: bacterium; assembly: GCA_021372535.1. Taxonomy (NCBI): domain Bacteria; species bacterium. The sequence goes on along the minus strand of JAJFUH010000088.1, from coordinate 2,086 downwards.
TTGATTTTTATATTAATGAGGTTTATTGATATATGAAAAGTTCGAAAACCAATAATGCCATATACCCGAAATAATTGCTCAATCCAAACTTGTAACCGGTTCATCCTCGTCAAGGAAAGAGGCAACATGGAATTAAACGGTCACTATTTTTCTGCGGATAATCGCCACATTACGTTATTATCTTTACCTGCCTGCAACTCGGCATTACTCATACCACCTTCCCGGGTTCTTTGAACTGATGCAGAACCGCAAACCTATATCGGCAGTTGGATGGTTTCAGGATCATTCTCATAAAAATGCCCGAACTGCTTTCCCACCCACCCAATTTTTTACTGGTATTCAGGATACTCCACTGCCCTTGTGGTCACATCGAAACACTCAGCCGTGAACAAGCGGAGCCTCCTTTTATTCCCGCTTATTCTGACAGCACCATAATAACCATATCTTTTATACTTTATTATTATAGAAGTTACATTGAGTGATACCATTTTATACATATGGTGTTTACATGAAAAAATGTTCTTTGATATTATTAGAAAGTATGTATATTACATGTGTTATGTAATGTAATTCACTAAAAACCAATAAATAACTTAACGTTATATATTTAGAATAATTATTGAATCTATATCAGTTTAAAACATGACGCATGAGGCAACAGTCATGTCCGCACATCCATTAATAATCATCCTGTCATTTGATGACGATCTTATTATCCCTTTACAGGCGCATAAGGCAGCAGATCGTGGTGGTCACTTCGGGATTTTGCGTCAGGTGTTCTGTTACTTTGACTACCTATGCTTCGACCGTAAAAAACACAGAGCTATCAACACCATGTATCAGTATCGCGAAGGAGGGATCAGAACATGGCAAACCAGTCTGTCATTAACGTCGATCTCGCTGACGTGTTCAAGGAACCGAATCGCAAGGGTTATTTGTACACGCTGGCCTGGGGTGATTACGTCGAGGTCATTGAAACGACCGCCGAACATGTTCGTATCAATACTGTGAGGTACGAGAATAAAAAGGACGGGAGCATCCTGCCTGTAAAGACAGAGGCGTACATATGTCCGACGAAGTCATCAGGCTGCAAGCCCGCCTCCGTCGTCATTCCGAAAAAGAACAACAAGGTTCTCAAGGTCAATTTTGTCGATGTGCAGCAAGGGGATGGGTCAGTCATCGAGTCGCCGGATGGTAAGATCATCTTGGTAGACGGAGGCGACAATCAACTTTTCGCCCGATATCTGGCTGCCCGTTATCGAGGTACAAGTAAGACCAAGCCAAAAGAAATCGACTGTATTCTCGTAACCCACGGCGATGCCGATCACTTCGTGGGTTTGACCAAAATTCACGAGTCGGAGAGTCATTCCGAGCCGAAAAAACGGCTCTTCATCGCCCCGAAACGGGTCTACCATAACGGCCTCGTGAAGCGCCCGGGCAAGGACAATAACAAGAAGGCCATTCCTGACAAAAAGTTACTCGGTTCTACAGCATTCATTAATGGCGAGACAATTGTCACAGACCTGGCGGACAGTCTGCTCGATGTGCCGGACAAGGAAATGAACGAGCCGTTTCTCAGGTGGAAGGAAGCTCTCAGGGACTGGAACGATCGAAAAGAAATTGAATTCCGCAGGATTTCTTTCGGTGAAGACGATGCTTTCAATTTCTTCAACAGCGGTGAAATGAAAATATCGGTTTTAGGGCCGTTTCTGACCAGGAAGGGCGGCATCACGGGCCTTAAATTTCTCGGCACACCACCTGAAAGACCACGGATAGGTCACGAATCGCTTGATCTGGACGATGAAGGATTTAAAGGCTTGTCTGCATCTCATACCATCAACGGCCATTCAATTATTTTCCGTCTTCAGTATGGCGGCTTCAGCTTTCTGTTTACCGGGGACCTGAACGAGGAAGCCAGCCGTTTTCTGGCCCGTAAACACAAGAATGGCGAAATCAATCTCAGTTCCGAGGTATTCAAAGTACCGCACCATGGTTCGGCAGATTTTTCCGGGGCATTCATTCAGATGGTCTCACCTATTATCAGTGTCGTCTCCAGCGGCGATGAGTCAGCCAGGAAAGAGCATAT